>CAYWAF010000058.1:0-10281 GCA_964456355.1 uncultured Eubacteriales bacterium
TGGGCCGGGGTCCGGTGCGGGACGCGCTCCTTGTGGAGGGGCGCCACGGGACAGGAGCTGCATCCCATCTATGCCAGGAGGCTCGTGTATTCCTGACAAAGGGGTTATCGGCCTGCTCAGGGGGTGACTTTAGCGATTTGAATCGTGACCTTCGTCACAGAGATCGAGTGCGCGGAGGAGAAGTACGGAAGGCGATATCCGGGAAAGGGTGCCTCTCACGATGAGCGTCACTCGGACGATGCCCGATGCCTGGCAGCTTCGCGCTCCTCCTGCTCGGCGATCATCTCTTTGACCTTCATGAGCCGCGTGAGGTTCCCTCGCTCCGCTTCTTCGAGCTTCATCCCTATGTCGCGGATGGTCTCCTCCAAAGACGGTATCAACACGTGCTCGAGGGCGTTGACGCGGCGGCGCGTGCGTTCTATCTCGGCGGCCAACAGCTCGATGGCCTTCTCCCGCTCGGCCAACTCGATCAGAGTGGGCGCGACGTCTGCAAGAGCATCGAGTGCGGCATCGAGTATGGCGGGGGTGTTGGTGATCGAATATCCTCCCGGCTTGGGCAACTCTTTCAAGAAGAACTCAGGTATGCGGACGCTCATGAGATTGCGTTCAGTGACGTCCACGAGGTCTTCGGGTCTGGTGAAGGAGAGTGCCTGAGCCAGCCCCGCACGCCCCGCCTCGGCTCGAGCGACAGCGAGGAGCCCGTATGCCGCGGCCAACTCCTGCTCCGCCTTCTGGCGCACCTTGCGACTCTGACCGATGCGGGCGAGGAATTCTTTCATCAACTCGTCGAGTTTGTCTTTGAGCAGCTTGTGACCGCGCTTGGCCACCTGCCTGCGCTTGCGGAGCTTCATGAGCTCCATGCGGTTGGGGTTGACTCTCAGCTTCGCCATGTCACTTCGCCCAGATGTAGAACGCCCACAAGGTTATCCCGAAGGCAACGGCCACGTTGAACGCTCGCACCGCGATGACCGCCCGCGACGGTCGCACGCCCCACGAGCGTAGCGCTCGCGCACCGACCCACTGGATAGCAGCCGCCGCCACGAGCATCGCAGCGATGAACGTCCAGCCGGCGATCGCCATATGCTCTATGCGACCTCCTCGGCATCATCGAGGCTCACACCCGCCTTAGGCATGTAGCGGTCGATGTACTCGTCCTTGATGCGCTTGAGTTCCACGCGTGGCAGTCGGGCCACGAGTTCCCACCCTATGCTCAACGTCTCCTCGACGGAGCGGTCCTCATGCTCGCCTTGACGGATGAAGCGGTCCTCGAAGGCATCGGCGAAGGCCACGAAGGCCTTGTCCGTGTCGGAGAGTGCTGCCTCGCCCAGGATGATGGCGAGCTCTTTGGCCTGGATGCCTCTGGCGTAAGCACCGAAGAGCTGGTTGGAGAGGTCGGCATGGTCCTCGCGCGTCTTGCCGGGACCGATGCCCTTCTGCTTCAGGCGCGAGAGCGACGGCAGGACCGAGACCGGCGGGTAGACGCCACGACGGTGCAGGTTGCGGTCCAGGATTATCTGACCCTCCGTGATATACCCCGTCAGGTCGGGGATGGGATGGGTCTTGTCGTCCTCGGGCATCGACAGGATGGGAATCTGGGTGATCGAGCCCGCCTTACCCTTGATGCGCCCGGCACGCTCGTAGATCGTCGCCAGGTCGGTGTAGAGGTAGCCGGGGAAGCCGCGCCTGCCCGGGACCTCTTTACGGGCCGCCGAGACCTCGCGCAGCGCCTCGCAGTAGTACGTCATGTCCGTGAGGATGACGAGGACGTGCATGTCGCGCTCGAAGGCCAAGTACTCGGCTGCCGTGAGCGCCATGCGCGGCGTGGCTATGCGCTCGACGGCCGGGTCGTCTGCGAGGTTGAGGAAGAGCACGGCCCTCTCGATGGCAGCGGTGTCGCGCAACTCGCTCATGAAGAAGTCGGCGTCCTCGAAGGTGATGCCCATCGCCGCGAAGACGACGGCGAACTCGCCTTCCAGTTTCTCACCCACCTTCTGCGGGTCGTCGGAGCGCGCAAGCACCCCGGCCTGTCGCGCTATCTGTGCGGCGAGCTGGTTGTGGGGGAGACCCGAGCCCGAGAAGATAGGCAGCTTCTGCCCGCGGACCAGTGGGTTCAGACCGTCTATGGAGCTGACGCCGGTCTGGATGAAGTCGTCGGGGAAGTCCCTTGCAGTCGGGTTGATGGGCGAGCCGTAGATCGACACCCTCTTGTCGGGCAATATCTCCGGCCCTCCGTCACGAGGCCGTCCGAGACCGTCGAAGACGCGCCCGAGCATGTCGGCAGAGACTCCTATGGTAAGACCCTTGCCGAGGAAGCGCACTTTCGTGTCGGCCGGGTTGGAGCCGCGCGTCCCCTCGAACGCCTGCACCAAAGCGACGTCCTCGTTGACCTCCAGCACGTTGCCCAGTGACTTCGTGCCGTCCGGGAACTCCAGTTCCACCAGCTCTCCGTAGGTGACACCTTCGACATCCTCGATGAGCATCAACGGCCCGACGATGTCGCGCGTGGTCATGTATTCACGAGTCATCTAGGCCACATCCTCCTCTGCGTCCTCCGCGAGCAATTGGGCATCGACCTCGGCGGCGATCTCGTCGAAGGCGCCCATCTCCTCCTCCGGCAGGTACTTCGCACGTGCTATGCGCTCGCGCACCGGAGCGGAGAAGATCTCTGCCAGCGACATGCCGGCCGCATGTGCCTCCATCGCCCTGTCGTGGAAGTGCAATATCAGGTCCAGCAGCTTGTCCTGCTTGGCCAGAGACGTGAACTGGTCGTCGTCGCGGAAAGCGTTCTGCTGCAGGAAGTCCTCCCGGATCGACTTGGCAGTCTCCATGAGAATCTGCTCCTCGGGCGAGAGGGCCTCGACGCCGACCAGGCGTGCGATCTCGGCAAGTTCGCTCTCGCGCTGGAGTATCTCCATGCAGCGGTCACGCTTCGGTCGGAAGTCCTTGCCGACGACCTTGTCCCAGAAGGCGGTGACCTTGTCCAGATAGAGCGAGTAACTGGTCAGCCAGTCGATGGCCGGGAAGTGACGCTCGTAAGCCAAGGTGTCCTGGAGCGCCCAGAACACCTTCACGACACGCAAGGTGTTCTGCACGACCGGCTCGGAGAGGTCGCCGCCCGGAGGCGAGACCGAGCCGACCACGGAGACCGAGCCGACGCGCTCGGTGGCACCGTCGTCCTCGTGTTCCGCCGGTTCTGCCGAGCCTCCGACAGCCTTGTCGGAGGAGGCCTCTTCCACGGAGATGCTCCCTGCCGGAAGCGGTCCTCCCAGCGTGGTCACCTTACCGGCGCGCTCGTAGAACGCCGCCAGTTTGGTGCCCAGATACGCCGGGAAACCCTCCTCGCCGGGCATCTCTTCCAGGCGGCCGGATATCTCACGCATGGCCTCGGCCCAGCGGGAAGTGGAGTCTGCCTGGAGTACCACGTTGTAGCCCATGTCGCGGAAGTACTCGGCCATCGTGATGCCCGTGTACACGCTCGCCTCACGGGCCGCCACCGGCATGTTCGAGGTGTTGGCCACGAGCACGGTACGCTTCATCAACGGCTCGCCGGAGTACGGGTCGACAAGCTCGGGGAACTCCATGAGCACGTCGGTCATCTCGTTGCCACGCTCGCCGCAACCGATGAAGATGACGACCTCGGCGTTCGACCACTTGGCTATCTGGTGCTGGGTGACGGTCTTGCCCGCGCCGAACGGTCCTGGGATGGAGGCGACTCCGCCCTTCATGAGGGGGAAGAACGTGTCTATGACGCGGGTGCCGGTGACCAGCGGTTCATCCACTGAGAGCTTGCGCGAGTATGGACGGGGCACACGGACGGGCCATGTCTGCATGAGCAGGAGGTCGTGCTCCTCGCCACCATCGTCCGCCTTCAGTTTGCCGACGGGCTGCTCGACCGTGTAGGTGCCGCTCTCGATGGACTCTATGCGTCCGGAAAGGTTCGGCGGGACCATGATGCGATGGGTTATGACCTCGTTCTCCTGCACGATCCCGATGATGTCGCCCCCCACCACACGGTCCTTCGGCTTCACGGTGGCGTGGAAGACCCACTCCTTGTCACGGTCCAGGCCCGGCGCGGTCACGCCACGCGTCAGGAACGAGCCCACCTGGGCCTCGAGTGCATCGAGCGGACGCTGCACGCCGTCGTAGACGGCACCGAGCATCCCCGGACCCAGCTCCACCGAGAGAGGAGCGCCGGAGGACAGCACCGGGTCACCGGGGCCCAGTCCTTCGGTCTCCTCGTACACCTGGATGGAACTGCGGTCGCCCCGCATCTCGATGATCTCGCCCATCAGGCCTTCTTCGCCCACTCGCACGAGGTCGTACATCTTGGAGTGTGCGAGCCCTTCGGCCACCACGAGGGGGCCGGCGACTTTTATGATCCTACCTTGCTCCATCTATCCGTCCTCTTCCCGGATCCATGACGTGGTCCCTAACGCTCTCTCTATCGCTCTGTCGAGCTTCTCCTGCCCGACGCCACCGCGACTTCCTGCACCCGGTATCACCGTCACAGCAGGAAGCACTCTGTCCGCAGCTTCCTCCGTCAGCTCCCCGAGCGCGTTCCACACCGGCTCGGTGACGAAGACCACCGCATACTCGCCGCCCGAGAGTTCAGGCCAGAGCTCACGCACGTCGGCCGGGTCCTTCAACCCATAGACAGCGAAACCCAGCGGGCGGAAGCCCGCCACGCTCGTCGTGTCCCCGACCACGGCTATCTTGCCACCCACTCAGGCCACTTCCTTCATCCGCGCACGCAGCACTTCCACATCCACTCCTGCTATCTTGCCTATCAGGAGGGTCCTGAGCATCGTCATCTCGCTCTTGCGCGTGGCCACATACGCCAACACGGGCTCAGGACCGATCGCCACACGGCTCGCGTTGGCGAACATGCTCGCCAACGCAGCATTCACGACCAGGTCCAACCTGGCAGGGTCTATGATCACCTCGGGATCCACGCCTCTCAGACCTGGCCGGTCCGCGATGGCCTTCGCCACCTCTTCGAGAGGGAGACGGTAGCCGTTCGTCAGAACGCTGACGGGGACCGTCCCTCCATCGGTGAAGTAACGCTCGGCCTCTTCGAGCGGCATCTCGCGCAAGCGGGCCCTGACGAACGCCTTGAGGTTCCCGAGGTCGATCTGGATCTTGGCCAGGTCGCACATGAACTTGCTCTTCGAGTCACACGCTATCTCGAGGACCGCAGCGGCAGCCTCCGCATCGACCACGGCGTCCAGCATGTCGAGCGCTATCTCGCCGTCATCGTCGGTGACATGCTCACGGACCTGTTCCAAGACCTTCTGCATCCGCTTGGGAAGCGCTTTTTCGCCTCTGTATGCAGCAGCGGGGACGCTGCCGAGGTCACTGAGCATCTCATCGACGGGAATCCCCAGCGCTTCGGCTTTCAGCACGGCCCGCACGTTCTCGAAGTCGTGCATCGTCCTGAAGTAACGGACTATCTCCTTGGGGAGGTTGGCGCGTTCCAGAAACTCCGCATACAGGTCCTTCTGCGCCTCATCCAGAGCCATCTCGACATCGTCGGCGTTCTGCGCAGACTCCAGATACGCCCCATACATGGTCTCGGAGAGGATGCGCTTCTGTTCCGGGAAGGAGTCAGCGTCGAGCAAGCGCTCGAAGGTGCCACGCGTGAGCAGTCTTGTCTGCAGCACGCGCACACGCCCGACCGCGAAGCCGTAGCGTTTGGAATCCGCTATGGGACGGACCATCCGCAACTTTGCCTACCCCTCTTCCTCGAAGAGTCCCTTCGCGACGAGGGCCTCGTACCTCTCCCGCTCTGCAGCGAGTATGGAGTCGATGGACGCTTCGACCAGCATGCGGTCACCTAGCAGCACGGCGCCATGGGAGATCGGGGCGGGGTCGTCGACGACGGTGACGTCACAGCCCAGCCCCTCCAATGCCGATGGAAGGTGTGGACGCAAGCGGTCGACGTCCTCCGTGCCCAGGGCCACCTTCTCGCCACCTCTGGCAGAAGCAGCCACCTCGCGAGCGATGAGCGCAGCGTACTCCTCATCGGGAAGCGCCAGTAGCTCTTTCCTGGCCTTCGTGAAGACGCGCTCTATCAGGACGCGCTTCTCTGCGAGCAGACGGTCACGCCCGCGCAGGCGTGCGCTGGCCACGACTAGGCTCGCTTGCTCCTCGGCCTCCCGTCGGGCCTGCTCCACCCTCTCCTCGAAGGTGCGCTCGGCCTTCCGGCTAGCTGCCTCGAGCGTGGCTTCTGCCTCGTTCTCAGCAGCAAGCAGTATCTCCGCCGCCTCGCTCTGGGCGTCTCTATCTATGCGTTTGACGATATCGGCCAGTGCCATCTTCGTGACCTAGATCGTCAGGAGCATGACCACCGTGGTGATCAGCGAGAATATCGCGAACGTCTCGACCAGAGCGGTCATGATGATCGCCTTACCGGAGTCCTCGTCTCGCCTGGCCACGATGCCGGCCGCACCCGCTGCCGCGACACCTTGATAGATGCCGGACACGAGGCATATGAAAGCCACCGGCAGACAGGCGAAGAACACGCTCATGCCTATCGATGCCGCGAAGCTCGCATCCGCGTTCGCGAACCCGTCCAGTGACAGACCACCGGTCAGCAGCTGGATCTTGAACAGAACGAGCACGGCGGTGATGAGTCCGTACAGCGCCTGGGTCGACGGCATCGCTGCCAGGATGAGGACCTTACCGAACTTCTCCGAATCCTCGGAGATGATCCCGCTGGCTGCATTGGCGATGTTCATCGTACCGATGGCTGCACCGATCCCACCTCCAACCGCTGCGATCGCGGCGCCGAAGATGGCCCACTCGACGCCGGACATGCCTAGAATCACTTCTTGCACTTGCCTCCTCCTTTCGCACCCGCATCCGTCGCCGGATGAAGGATGAGCGACTTCCTGCGTACAGCGAACGGGGCGAACTTCTTGCCGCCCCCTTCGTAGAACTTCGAGAAGAACTCGACCAGATGCAGACGTGCGGGATGCACGAACGCACCGAGCAGGCTCAGGACCGTGTTGATGCCCTGCCCCACCAGGAACAACGCTGCGGCGAAGACAACCCCTGCCACGCCGGCGCCCAGAGTCATGCCGGCCAGGCGGTTTATCACGTCACCGACCAGGAAGCTGGCCAGGCCGAGAGCGGCCAAGCGGGCGTATGAGAGGGTGTCTCCCACGAAGCCCAGGGTCCCGTTGAAGACGCCGATGATGCCTATGGGAAGCACCAGCAATGCCGAAGTGAGCGAACGCACCTCGACTATGCGGCCCTGCAACAGGATGGCGAAGATGACCAGCCCCAGGGCCACGCCGGAGTTGCTGGGAGCCGCTATCAACACCCCGAGCGCAGCGAAGACCAGCAACAACGGGATGGTCTCGGAGAGGATGGGCTTCCATTCCCCGTGACGAGCATGCTGGTAGAAGCCTATCCCCATGCCGAAGAGGAGATGCACCACGCCGAGGCCCAGGCTCAGTATCAGATAAAGGAGTATCTGGTCCGGGAGCACCACCAGCGGCTCGTAGCGCAAGAGGGACGGCAGGGCTTCCGGCGGAAGAGCGAAGTAGCTGCGGGTGGCGACTCCCACGATGATCGAAGCGACCGAGCCGATCATTATCAGGTCCAGGAACTGCTTGACACCCTCGGCCACATCCAGCTTGTACTTGATGAAGAGAGAGACCAACAGCAACAGCAGACCGTATCCCGCATCGCCCACGCAGATGCCGAAGAACAACGAGAACGAGAGGGCCATGAGCGGCGTCGGGTCGATGTCACCGTACTTCGGACGGCCGTACAAGTCCGTGAGCACCTCGAATGGCCTCAGGAACGGCAGGTTCACGAGTTCGACCGGCACCTTGTCGTCAGGGCCCGGCTCCTCGAAAGTGACGTCTATGTCGGTCCCGCTCTCCTCGAGGGCTTCGACGAGTTCGTCCTTCGAGCGGGCACACACCCACCCCGTCAGCAGGAACGCACGCTCGGTCGCATTGAAGTTGTCGCGCACGTCGAGTTTGTCACGTCTCGAAAGTAGCGCCTGCACCAGAGCGAACGTCTTCTTGTAGTGCTTCTCGGCAAGGTCCTCCGCATCGCTCACGAGGCCGTCCTTCTCTTCCAGAAGGTCCTCGACGCGCTTCTCGGCAGTCGCGAGCTCGTCGGCGGGAAGTCCGTGGAGGCCCTCGAAGCCGACCTCTGCGAAGTCGGTCATGTCGAGTGCCGCCCGGACCTCGTCCAGGCAGTCCTTGACGGCCATCACGACCCACGCCTGGTGATACCCGTCATCCCCGACCTCGTCCACGCTCACCTCGTCGCAGGTCTCCCTCAACAACTGACGGATCTGCTCCGCAGCGGTGATGGGAACGATTCCCGTGAACAGGGCGACATGCTCGGTGCCGCGCCACTTGGATATCTCGAGGTGCAGGTCCTTCCAGGGACGCAGCTTGACGATGATCTCCTCGAGACGTGCGACCTCGCGCTCGATGTAGCCCAATCGGTCCGAGATGTGCATGCACTCCCGATAGACCGCGGGCATCTCGTCGTCGAAGTCCAAGGCTAGGTACTCGTCTTCCGTGAGGTGCACCTTCTCCGAGATGAAGGCACCGAACGCGACATCGGGCTCTCGGAACCTGGAGAGGAAGTCACGCAGGAACTGAGCCTTGGCGATGCGCTCGTCCAGAGCGTTGATGCGCGGATAGTCCGGCGAGAGGGTCTTCAGGCCGAACTCCTCCATCTCCTCCGGATCCACCTCTTCCACCTGGATGACGCCGGCCCGCTGGAGTCGGTCCACGACATCGTCGAGGACAGAATCGTGCCCGAAGACGATGACTTTGAGCATCTTGGCGACAGCCACGGCGGACCTCAGCCCTTGATGTCCGTGACGAGAGAGCGCACGACGGAGTCGAAGGAGTCCTCGGCGTGCCTCACGACCGTGGCGAGTTCCGCTTCTGCGGCCCGCTCCACCTCGGCAGCACGAGCCTCGGCATCACGGAGGATCTCCGCCTTGACGACGACAGCTGCCTCATCGGCCTCCTTGATGCCTTCGGCCTCGACGGCCTCGGCTTCGGTCAGAGCCTGCCTGCGGATCTCCCGTGCGCGCTCTTTGGCTTCGGTCACGGTCCGGCGTGCAGCCTCTTCGGCGTGCATGATCTGCTCGAGCTTCTCCATGGCCATATGCAGCATCTCTCCTTGTAGCGACCAAGCGATTGTAGCACTCGCAGCAAGAGGGGACGGGGGGCTCACGCTATAATGGGGCGGCACTTCGACCCTCGTCCACGACCAGCCGATATATGACACCGATGCTTGACTGCAAAAACAACCTCCGGCACATGACCGGAGACCACATGCGGAGCCGCGAGGTCACGACCGACACCATGCCCTCCGGCCCCCCACCCTCGTCCGATGATTATCCCATCTACTTCATCATCGAGGGACCACATCCTGCTCGAACGTGGAAGTGATGTGAGCGGTGGACGAGGTACGACTCCCTGACGACACTCCCGCCCACGACGGGTCCCTCTCCCCGGACGAGGCCGCACGACGCAAGGCGGCCTTCAAGGCGCGGCGCGAAGAGAGGGATCGAGCGCTGCGCAAGAAGCGCAGGATGCAGCGGATCCAGATCGCACTGCTCCTTACAGCCATAGGCATCGCTCTCGTCGGCTGGCACGTCAGCAGGCCCGACGCCGCGTGCCACGAGACATGTGACCTCTCTCCTCTTCCCGCCGAGCATGCGCTCGCGAGCAGCACGGACCAGACCGCCACGCCGTTGTTCGCCTGCTACTGTGACATCCACATCCACCTGCCGGTGCAACCGCAAGACCTCACAGAGATCGGCTTCCATCAGGCCTCCGGTGACGTGGCTCAGCACATGGAGTCGCTGCTGCCGGACGCCGACATGACCGAGGCCGCCAAGAACCGCAGCACCGGCCGCGTCCTCCCCTCCGACGCCTCGGAGCTCGTCGCCCCTGCGGTGCTGCCCGGATCGGTGCTGAGGATGTGGCGTTCGAACCGCAGAGGCGCTCCTGACACCGCCGTGGACGTCGGTGCCCCGCCGGGAACGGTGGTGTGTGCCCCCATCACCGGCCGCGTGATGGAGGTCCGCCCTTACAAGCTCTACGGGGAATACGACGACTACGAGATACACATCCGTCCGGATGGATGGCCTAAGTTGGACCTGGTCATGATCCATGTGGACGACATAGTGGTCGAAGAAGGTGACGACGTCATCGGTGGCGTCACCCCGATAGCGAAGGTCCGCTTGCTGTCGGACAGGGTCACCCCGCAACTCGGTCAGTACGTCAAGGACGG
>CAYWAF010000059.1:0-10234 GCA_964456355.1 uncultured Eubacteriales bacterium
GACGTCGGAGCCGTGCATGCGGCAGGAGGAGGGGGCGAGACCTACGGCCTGCAGGCGCCCACATAATCACCACGTGACAGCGAGGATATTTTCACGACGGAACCGGAATGCGGCGCATGTATATAACTGTTGCCGCCCACATAGATTCCCACGTGATGTATGGGCGAACCGAAGAAGACGAGGTCCCCGGGCTTCAGGTCGGCCCTGGACACGCGCTGACCCGCGCCGTATTGGGCACGGGAGGAATGCGGCAGCGAGACCCCTACCTGCCTGTAGACGAACATGGTGAACCCGCTGCAATCGAAGGCGTTCGGGCCCGAGGCGCCCCATCGGTAAGGTGCGCCAAGGTACCGCTTGGCGATGTTGACGACCTCGCTCCTCGGGGCACGCGTCGGAGGCGGGAACCGCCTTCTCGACGAAGAGGAACGCGTGGAGCGAGAAGCCTTGGCTGCCGCAGCGGCTTGGCGAGCGGCTTCCGCGGCTTCCAGCTGCGCGATCTCGTCTTCCAGACCGGAAAGCATCCTCTTGCGCTCGGCGAGTTGAGACTCGATGGACGCCTTGTTAGCGGCCATCTGGTCCAAGACCCTCTTAGCCTCGGCCTCTTTGGCCGCAAGCTCCTCTTTGGCGCTCTCCGCCTCGCTACGAGCCACCTTCAGCTCTTCGATGGCGTCGGCCTCGGACTCGTTCATCTCCGTCAGCACGTCCCAGGTCGCCGAGAACTCCTCGAAGCTGGCAGCGCCGAAAAGGACCTCGACGAACGAGAGAGGCCCGGACCTGTACATGGAGTTCGCGCGCGTAGAAAGCATCCCTTGGAGCTCGTCGATGCGCGCATTGGTGGCATCGAGTTTCGCTTGGGTCTGCTCTATCTCGGCGACGAGAGCCGCGTGCTTCTCCCTGGCCTCGTTGTAGGCCTCAGCAGCGATCTCGACCTTGCGGTCCAGATCGTCTATCTGGGATTTCACACGACGCGCCTCGGCGCGCTTATCGGTCGATGCTGGGGTCGCGTACGCCGGCAGTGTGCCCAACGACATTCCGAGCACGAGCAGGAGCACGAGAACCGTTTTGAGCCTTCCTGTCAGAGTGAACCCTCCCCTGGCAGTCGCGGCATGTACAACCGTTGAATGATAGCATGGACCATGCCATTCAGGCCAATGCCATACAGAGGGCGTCGAGGACCAGAATGGCTGACCGTTGTTGTTGCATCTCATCGTCTCCGATGAGTCTTCCCAGCTCAAGGAGTATGCATCGTCGGTCCTCGCCTACGACCGCCAGAGCCGTGGCGATCCGTGAAGCGGTAGCCATAGGATCATCGCCCACTTCCACGACAGGAGTGGCGCCCTCACTTCCTCCCTCTGCAGAAAGTAGCAGGCAGACCCCGTCCTTCGGAGCGCCTTCCTCACTCTTGACGATGGAGACCTTGGCATCGTCCTGGGACGCTGAAGCGAGATTGACCAGACGCCGTGCCACATCCTCCGCACGACCGTCGACGACGACTATGTATATCGGGACCTCGGCCAGACGCTCTGCCGCCCTTGCCTTGGACGCAGTGGCGGCAGAGGGGGCCTGGACCTCTTTGCCTTCCCATACATGCTTGAGGCTCTTCAAGAAACGCACCGTCTCCAGGCCCACGATGCCGTCCCCGGGTTGTCCGCAGCTGCGTTGGAACTCACGCACGGCCCTTTCCGTGTACGGACCGAAGATGCCGTCCTGCTCCCCGCACCAGAAGCCCAGCGTGTTCAGTGCCTTTTGAAGGTTGAGGACGTCCATACCGTGGAAGTACGGCAACCGTAGATACAGCGAGCGGTCGCCCAGCGTGAACGTAGCATCCACCAGTGCCGACCAGGTCTCGTCTCCGACGATCCCGTCCTCGGCAAGGCCCTCGGCCTTCTGGAAGGCCTCGACCGCCTCCTGGGTCCGACCCAGGAAGACGCCGTCCACGCCTGTGGGGCCAAGGTCGAACCCGAGCCTCAAAAGACGCCTTTGGACGTCTTCTACGGCAGGACCGCGCCCGCCTGGAAGGATCGGCTTCATCCGACCTCACCCGAGCCTATGTGCATCGCCTCATCGGGCACCATGACGTTGACGGAACTTCTCCACGTTGGACTGCAACATGCCGGTGTGTTTTTCCGCTCGGCGTATGAACCCCTCGATCTCAAGCTCGAGGAATCGGTCCGGATGGTACGTGTAGAGCGGTGGATCACCGTCGGAGTCTAGCACGAAATCCTTGACGAGGACCTCGAGTACCTCCTCCGCGCTGCGCAAGGACACACCGGCTGCATCGGAGATACGAGAGGCCGAATAAGACTCGTCCGGATGCCTGCGGAAGAACGACAGTATCTCCCGAACCATGGACTCGGTCTTGCGGTCCACGGGAAGTCTTCCAAGTGCGCTTCTGAGGCTCACGAGCCACGCCCCCAACGCCGTCGGTCCCTATCGGTTCAGGATGTCTCTGCTACCACTACTTTGTTCTTTCCCTGTCTTTTAGCAGCATACATCGCTTTGTCCGCTGCTTCGATGAGTTTTATGTGGGTGTCTGCGTGATATGGGAACGTGGCCACTCCGATCGACACGGACTTGTGCACGGGCGGGATGTCATCACCTCCTATGAACTCGTACTTCGTGACATCCTCGCGTATCCGCTCCGCCACGGCCGCCGCCCCTTCGCTCTCGGTCTCCGGCAGTACGACGACGAACTCCTCTCCCCCATACCTTGCAGCCACATCGATCTCACGCAGGTTCTGCTTGATGATGTCGCTGACCGCTTGCAAGACCTTGTCCCCGCGCGGGTGCCCGTATGTGTCGTTGAACTTCTTGAAGTCGTCGATGTCCAGCATGATGAGGGAGAGGCGGTGACCGAACCTGCTGGCTCTCCCGACCTCCTCCTCCAGCCTTTGCTGGAAGTAGCCGTGGTTGTACATCTCGGTCAAGCGGTCCGTTACGGAGAGCCGCTCGAGCTCCTCATGCAGAAGAGCGTTCTGTAGCGATAGCGAGGATTGGTTCCCTATCACCTGCAGTCTCTCCATCTCTGCAGGTGTCAGCTCCCTGTATGTGGAGGAGGCCACCACCATCACGCCGATGACATGGTCACCCGTCCTGAGAGTCACCGCAGCTTGAGAGCGTATCTCGTCGGAGATGCGGGCCCACTTCGCAGAATCGGAGCCGACGGGTACGTCGACCTCCTGCGCGATGCCTTCCCTGAACGCGATGCCCAGCAGCGTCTCCGACACCGGGATCACAGGTTGGAACGAATCCTCCGACCTGCCCTGACACGCCCTGAGCCTCAGCGTCCAGTCCTCGCGTTCGAAGAGGTAGACGCAGGATATCTCCGCGCCGAGGATGCCGTTGGCGCCATCCACTATCAGGCTGCACACGTCGTCGACCGAGCTGAACGAGGTGAGGGCCTTGAAGAACTCGTGGGTGAAGAATATCTCGGCCAGCCTGCCCTCGAGTTCCTCGTTGGCTCGTTCCAGTGCCTCCTTGCTCGTCTGCAAGCGACGCTCGTGACTGCGGATCTTGTCGTATGCGACCTGGAGCTCGACGAACAGCTTCTCCTGCTCCTCGCCTCGCTTCTTGGCGACGAGGAGATCCCAGATGAGTTCGGAGCCCGATGACCCTATGATCTCGACGCCGGACGGCATCTGCGTCTGAAGGGTCTCCTGAACAGAAGGGCTGTCGGACATGTCTATGACAAGGTCCAAGCCCAATATCTGATAGATCTCAGAAAGGTCGCGCGTGGCATATATACCCAGGTCGTCAGCGAGACGCATGGCCGGAGCAGACTCGTTCTTGCAGGATATCGCCGCCACCTCGATGTTCTCGACCTCGCTCAGAAGCCTCAGGATCGACGCAGCCCTGAGGCTCCCGCCCACGATGGCGACGGTTATCTGCTGTCCGGGCTGCATGTGCACGCCGAGCCGGGCCGCATCGACATCGTCGACCGCCGACGTGCGCAACGCTCTGTGCTCCACCCAATCCACCGTCGGTTCACAACCTTTTCACGCCGTACTGATAACTACGGACTATGTATGCGCCGGAATCAAGGCGCAGTTCAACGGTTCGAGCATGGTGCTCACCAGTATCTTCGGCAACAATCGGGATCCTCAATAGTGTGAGCTGGCGCTTGACTTCCTCGACGTTGCGCGCGCCCACCTGCGACAGGACCACGTCGGCCTTGAACATCTTCGCACCGCCTGCGATCTTCGCTTGTAGTCTACGCCTCGCAGAGCCCCTTGTGAGAAGCATGTCGACCAATGCAGGGACAGCGGACGAAGCGAACCTGTGCTTGTGCTCGTCCGGAGCCGAATCCAGTTCGTTCGGCAGCATGATGTGTGCCAGACCGCCTTGCTTCAACACAGGGTCGTAGAGAGCCACCCCTACGCAGGAACCCAGCGCCTGGGTGACCAGGAACTTCGGATGCTTGGCGATCGCTATCTCACCGACGCCCACGACCACGGCATCCGGGTCGGAGAGATACCTGATGATGTTCTCGGAGGCGACCATCGACCGATCACACGATCCCGAGTCTGCCGAGAAGGACTTCCAAGCTGTCAGGATCGGGCAGGAAGAAGACCGCCACATCGACCGCTGTCTCCATGTCAGAGAAACTGGTGCGGATGAGAAGTGCCGAGGTCGCCTTCATGCTTGCCTCGATAGTCGCGACCTCCAGGATGGCGCCCAGCATGTCCAGGGCGAACGAGGGAGTCGACGGCAGGACGCTGAGATCGGCCATGCGCGCGATCGCAGCCACATATGCCGCCGTCAGGATGGAGGCTGTGTGCGTGAACAGGGCCTCTTCTTCATGACCGAAGGATTTAGTGGTGCCCACGGGCCTGCTGTGCATCAGGTCCAGAAGAGTCAGTGAAGAGGCACGCGTGGCCGTGAAGAGGATCCCTCCCGCGATGTCACCGAGAAGGCGCGAGTACACCGCGCCGACGAGCTGCTCGGGTCCTCCCATCACCTGCGGCACCTCGCCCAACGGCATTATCTCAAGCTCGGGGGTCACCACGGTGATCTGCTTGTCCACGAGTTGAGAGAGTGCGGTAGCGGCGTGACCCGCCCCGATGCTGCCGACCTCACGCAACGCGTCCTGCTGGATCACGTTCAGGTTCTCCAGTCTCATAAGGCCTCCTCTCTACCGGGGAAGATGGTGCGAGGATCGATGATGAGGGCCACGGTACCGTCTCCCAGGACGGTGGCACCTCCAAGCCCACCGACAGACCGGAACATCCTTGCAAGAGGTTTGATGACTATCTCCATGCGTCCCTTCAATTCGTCGACGAGCAAGGCCTTACGCGCACCTGATACATCCATGAGCACTATGTCGTCACGGTCCTCGGGCACGCGATGTGAGGCATCCTCCATGTTCAGGAGGACGTCGAGCGAGAACACGGGAACCACATCGCCATCGCGAAGGACCACCACCGGTGCTCCATCGATGGTATCGACCGTCACGTTGCTCCCACTCACGATCTCTTCCACTGCGGAGAGCGGTATGGCGAACGTCTGCCCCCTCGTCTCTACGAGCAGCGATTGTATTATCGCCAGCGTGAGAGGGAGCGTGAGCACGAACTCAGAGCCTTCTCCGAGGGTGGAGCGTATCCTCAGCGCCCCTCCAAGATGCTCTATCTTGCCTTTGACCACATCCATCCCCACCCCTCGACCTGAGACCTTCGTGGCCTTCTTCGAGGTCGAGAAGCCCGGAACGCATGTGAACGCCAGCACGTCCTCGTCGCTGTAGGACGCCCTGTCCTCAGGTCGAGCCAGACCTGAGTCGACCGCTTTCCTCCAGACTTCTTCAAGGTCCATCCCCCGTCCGTCATCACTCACCGTGATGAGGACGTTGTCGCGCTCGCGCCTCGCTTCCAAGCGGACCAGCCCCTTGGGAGGCTTGCCGGCAGCTTCACGCTCCTCTGGGGTCTCGACCCCATGGTCGACCGCGTTGCGCAACAGGTGGACGATGGGGTCACCGATCTCGTCAAGGACGGTGCGGTCGAGCTCGATGTCCAAGCCGGCCATCTTGAACTCCAGGTCCTTGCCCAGGTCATGCGCAAGGTCTCGGACCATGCGTGGAAAGCGGTTGAATATGTTGCCGACGGGCACCATGCGTGTCTGCATGACCTCATGCTGGAGTTCGGCGGAGACCCGGCTAAGGTCCTCTATCGCCTCATCCAACCCCCTGTCCTCCACCCGAGCGGCCAGACTCTCCAGCCGTGCACGCAATATGACGAGTTCGCCGACCAGGTCGACCATGTTGTCCAGATGCCCGATGGAGATGCGCACGGTCTGCGTCTCAGACAGCTTCGGGATGGAGCGACGCGTCTTGGGAAGGCGTTCCTTCTCCTCTGCAGAAGAGGGCGCCACCTCTTTTGAAGCCGGGACGGTCGTGGTCTCTGCACGCGCGGAAGCGACCTCCGTGACGCCCATGCATGCGGACACCAGTTCGTCCTCGGTCGCCTCGGTGGCAAGAAAGACGGCGAACTCCAGATCGAACTCCTCGTCCTCTATCTCACGAGTGGTCGGCTCGGTGTCCACCACGGTGCCCATATGATTCAAGCGTTTCATCACCATGTATGCCCTCACGGACTTGAGCACGCAGGAGTCTTCGAGGGTGACGACCACCTTCATGTAAGTGCCGCCCGGCCGATGCCGGGCGG
Organism: uncultured Eubacteriales bacterium; assembly: GCA_964456355.1. Classification (GTDB taxonomy): domain Bacteria; phylum Actinomycetota; class Coriobacteriia; order Anaerosomatales; family CAYWAF01; genus CAYWAF01. The sequence goes on from CAYWAF010000059.1 coordinate 6,654, forward strand.
AGGGAGCGAATGCTGTGAGTCCGACCGACTCCTGCTCGGTCGAGGATGAGCCCTTCTTGGGGGCCGAAGGCTGCGACTCGGCCATTGCGACGATCCTCGACGCTATGTCCGAAGGATCCACCGCATCAGAGCCGGAAGACTCGTCCTCGATGAGGTCTTTGACCATGTCCACGGCCTCGAGCATCAGGTCCACGAGAGTGCCGTCCGGTTCCAGTTCCTGCTTGCGCACGCGGTCCATGAGGCTTTCCATCTTGTGCGTCAGGTCCGAAGTGCGGTCATAACCCATCGCCGCAGCCATACCCTTGAGACTGTGAGCGCCCCTGAAGACGACCTCGACAGGCTCGAGGTCGTGTGGGTTGGACTCCAGAGCCAGAAGACCTTCGATTATCTGCTGGATGAACTCCGCGCTCTCGGAGAGGAAAATATCCTTATAGGCATCCATCTCGCCCATGCTCAGACCACCCTCCGCATGGTCCTGCGGATCTCGGCAGCGACCAGGTCGATGGGCACCAGATGATGGACCGCGCCTCTCTCGACGGCTGCCGCAGGCATCCCCCACACCACGCTGGTCTCCTCGTTCTGGGCGATCGTGTCGCCACCTGCGGCTCTGATCGCCGACAGGCCGTCAGCGCCGTCGGAGCCCATGCCGGTCAACAGCACGCCTACGGACTTGTCCTTGTAGACCTCTGCCACGCTCTTGAAGAGAGGGTCTGCGGCCGGCCTGACTCCGTGCACGGGGCCGCCGTGTTCCAGATGGACCTGTGGCCCGGCAGGGCCTCGCTCGACGGTCATGTGCGTCCCGTAGGGGGCAAGAAGGGCCCTGCCTTGCTTGAGCGGCATGCCGTCCTCTGCCTCTAATACCTCCACTTCGCCGATTGCATCCAGGCGCTTGGCCAACGACAGGGAGAAGCCCGCGGGAAGATGCTGGACGACCGCGTACGCAGCCGGGAGATCGGCCGGAAGACCGGAGAAGACCATCTCCAGGGCAGGCGGGCCGCCGGTCGAAGCGGCGATGGCCACTATGTTGTCCGGTCGTCCGCTGCCGGAACCGACGATCTTCCTGGCAGGCTGCTTCGGAGGCCGTTCCGAAGGAACCGTCCTTCTGTCCCTGCGCAACGTCTCACGGAACCTCGCCAGACATCCGGAATCGACCCTGTAAGCGATGCGTATCTTCTTGATCAGCGTCTCGGAGAGTTCGTCGAGCGAGCTGGCGAAGCCGTTCTTCGGCTTGTTGATGAAGTCGACCGCTCCGCTGTTCAGTGCCTGATATGTCGTATCGGGGTCGTCGAGAGTACTCAACATGAGGACCCTCGCGGAGCCGTGCTTGATGATGTGCGGCAGGGCCTCGAGACCATCGAGCTCCGGCATCTCCACATCCAGGGTGATGACGTCGGGAGAGAGGTCTCTCGCCTTCTCGATGGCCTCCACACCGTTCTTCGCCACCCCGATGACCTCTATCCCGGGGTCCATGGAAAGAGCACGAGTGAGCATCTGACGTATCAGCGCCGAGTCATCGACGATGAGTACCTTGATCGTGGCGCGCATCGCAGGCTTCTTGCCTCAGGTCGAGCCCTGAAGGCACTTCTTGACGGTCTCCAGCACCTTCGTAGGCTGGAACGGTTTGACTAAGAAATCGAGGGCACCGGACTCCAACGCCTCGACTATCATCTTCTGCTGCCCCATGGCACTCACCATGAGCACGCGCGCGCTGGTGTCGATGTCCCGGATCTCCTTGAGCGCTTCGAGGCCGCTCATCTCGGGCATCGTGATGTCCATGGTGACCAGGTCGGGACGCACCTCTTCGTACTTCTCGACCGCATCCCGACCGTTGACGGCCTCATGGATCTCGTAGCCCTCTTTGGAGAGGATGTCCCGGATCATCATCCTCATGAAGGCCGCGTCATCCACGACCAGGATGGTCTTTGGCATAGGTCCTACTCCTCCTCGCCCTCTTCTGTGTCCGCCCCGTCCGCACCCGTTCGGGCATATTCGGCTCTCGGTATCGTCTCATCGAGATCGAGGACGATGATGAGTCTTCCCTCCCGGTCGGCCACTCCACTTATAGCACCTACAGTCTCAGGTGACAGGACGCTCTCGGGAGGAGACTTGATGTCCGAGGGAGGGATGTGCGCCACCTCGTTGGCGGCATCCACGGCAAGTCCCAAAGTGCCGGCTGCGCCTTCGATGACCACGATGCGGGCAGTAGGCGAGGGTTCGAAAGGCCTCCCCCGAAGGCGCTTGGAGAGATCGATTATCGGTATGACACATCCACGCATGTTTATCACGCCCTGGACGACCTCGGACGCACGTGGCACGGGAGTGGGCTCCTGATACTTGATGATACTGCGCACATGGTCTATGGAGACCGCATACTCTTCGTCGCCGAGCCTGAAGACCACGAACGGCAGGGTGTCTTGTTCCACGGCCTCAGCCAAGGGTCCCACCTCCTAGTCCACTTTGAACCTGTGGACGGACTCTTCGAGTTGCTGAGCCATGTCCGAGAGTTCCTGTGACGCAGAGGAGACCTCTTCCATGCATGCGGTCTGCTCCTCGGCAGCGGCGGCCGTCTGCTCGGCGGAGGCCGCGTTCTCCTCTACGACCGCAGCGATCTCGTGCATCGCCTTGTCCACGGCGTTCGTCCTCTCGGCCTGCTCGGCCATGGAATGGGCTATCTGCTCAGCGAGCAGTGCCGTACGTTGCACGGCGTCGGTGATCTGGCGGAGAGACTCTCCCGTGCGGCCCACCACCTCGGCGCCCATGTACACCTCTTGGGTGCCCGTCTCCATGTACTTGACCGCTTTGGCAGTCTCCTCCTGCACCTCGGTGATGAGTTTGCCTATCTGCTCCGCCGCCTTGCCGGAGCCCTCCGCCAACTTCCGCACCTCTTCGGCGACCACGGAGAAGCCTCGTCCCGACTCACCGGCCCTGGCCGCCTCGATGGCTGCGTTGAGTGATAGGAGGTTGGTCTGGTCCGCGATGGACGTGATGACATCGACTATCGAACCGATCTCTCCGCTGCGTTTGCCGAGGAGCTCCACTGAGGACGCGAGCGTCTCTATGGCCTGCTGCACCTCACCCATCTTCATGATGGCTTCTTCGGTTGCCTTCTCGCCGATCTCCGCAGCCCTTGCGGCATCTTCACTCGTCCTCGCCGTCTCATCGGCCTGCTCCGACACGTAAGCCGTGGTGGACGTTATGGCCTCGACGGAGGAGGAGGTCTCCTCCACCTTGCGCGACTGCAGTTCGGCGCCGTGCGCTATCTGTTGGACGGACGAGGATATCTCCAGCGTAGAAGAGGAGATCTCTTGCGAAGAGGCAGACAGCTGGGACGCAGACGCCGAGACGGACTCGGCCAGGCGCCTCACGCATGCAGCGATGTCTTGGAGTGAGGCGATGAGATCGTTGCACTCGTTGGCGAGCAGACCGATCTCGTCGTTGCGGACTATCTGTGCCCGGACGGTGAGATTCCCGTCCCCTGCCTGCATCATCACATAGCCGAGGTCGCGGAGCGGCTTGAGGACGCGCTCGCGGAACTGCCAGCGCCAAAGGAGCGTACCGATCGGTGCCATGACGAGCATGGC
>CAYWAF010000060.1:0-2384 GCA_964456355.1 uncultured Eubacteriales bacterium
TACGCGCTGGCTCCTCGTCTCAATGCTGCGGGACGGATGGGGGAGCCGGAGACGGCACTCGAGCTTCTCATGACCGACGACCCCACTCTGGCCGAGGACCTCTCAAGACTCCTCGAAGAACAGAACCGCACCAGGCAGTTCGTGGAACGCGACCTCCTGGAAGCGGCTGTCGCATTGTCTGAAAGAGAGTACCGTGAGGGGGAGAAGGCCTTGGTACTCGCCGGTGAAGGATGGCATGAGGGCGTGAAGGGCATCGTGGCCTCCCGACTGGCGAAACGCTTCCGCCTTCCTACCCTGCTCTTCTCCATCGAGGACGGCGAGGCGCGAGGCTCGGGCCGCTCTTTCGGTGACGTCGATCTCCACGAAGCAATCTCGGCATGTTCGGAGCATGTCATCCGCTTCGGAGGGCACAAGGCGGCGGTAGGTCTTGCTCTGGCCCGCGAAGACCTCCCGGCTTTCAAAGAGAGCCTACTTGCTCATATGGACACGCTTCCCTCCGAACAGTTCGAATCGACCACCGTGGCGGACGCGCTCATCGACCTCGAGGATGTGAGCGTCGGGCTAGTCGCGGAGATGGAGATGCTCGAACCGTTCGGACATGGCAACCCGCGCCCTCTCTTCGTCAGCACAGGGGTGTTCATGAACGCCCGCCAACGTGTGGGTCGCAACTCCGACCACCTGCGCTTCACCGCGTACGACGGGGTCACGTCCGTGTCGGCCATAGCCTTCCGTTGCAGGGAGATAGAGACCATGGCCGAGCACGACGCCGCAGTCGACCTCGCTTACGAACTGACGGCTGACGAGTGGCGGGGGCGCACTCGCGTGCAACTGCGCGTCCGTGAGATGCAACGCCACGAGGGGAGCGAGCGTGGTGCCGCCGCAGACCTCGTGGACGACCTCTTCGAGAAGGCGGACGAGATCATCGCGCGGGAGGAGTATGTAGGGATAGAGGACGCCGACTCCTTCCACACCAAACTCGCAGGAGTGACCTTCGAAGGCAGGCAGGAGGTCGTGGCCGCTCTTGCTCCCGGCACCCCTTTGCGCCTCCTCCGTCAGCCGGACAACGAGCACGACCCTAACGCGATAGCGCTTCTCACACCCGATGGTGAGCAGGTCGGATACTTCAACCGCAGACTGGCCTCGGTCCTGGCTCCCGTCATGGACGAAGGGGTCGCCTATCATGTCGAGGTCTCCGATATCACCGGCGGTCAGGAGGGTCGGAGCCTCGGCGTCAACGTGCTGGTCTCCAGGCGTGAAGAAGACGTCGAGGAGCTCGATGTCGAAGACGTGCGCGCACTCCGCGCCTCCTTCTCGACCATGCCGTCGGACCGGATGGAGACCGCTCTTCTCAAGGAGTTCATCGGCGACGGGACGCTCCACGATGCCCAGCGCGAAGCGCTGGACTTTCTGGCACGTGACGAGAACTGCCTCGTTGTCATGGCTACCGGACGCGGCAAGTCGCTCATATTCCAACTCCATGCTGCCAGGTCGGCACTCTCCCGGGACAAGGCATCCATCCTCGTATATCCATTGCGGGCGCTCGTCTCCGACCAGGCCTTCTATCTGGAGGACGTGTTCGGCAGATTCGGGCTCGGCGTGGCAGTGCTTACGGGAGAGAGCTCACCTACCGTGCGCGACGAGGTCTTCACCTCTCTCGCCAACGGTTCTGTGGATGTGGTCCTGACGACACCGGAGTTCCTGGACCATCACGCTTCACGCTTCGCCTCTTCCGGACGTGTGGGCTTCCTGGTGGTCGACGAGGCGCATCACGTCGCCGTCTCCCGCGCGGGACACAGACCCGCCTACGGCAGGTTGGGTGAGGTGGTCGAGCGGATGGGAAGCCCCGTCGTGCTGGCGGTGACCGCTACGGCGGGAGACGATGTCGCGAACAGGATATGCGACACGTTGGACATCGGGAGGGTGGTGGCAGACCCTACCGTGCGCGAGAACCTCATCCTCGAGGACGGGCGGAACACCGATGGCAAGGACGCATACGTGGCATCGCTGGTCGCCAAGGGCGAGAAGACCATCGTCTACGTGAACTCCAGGGACCAGTCCGTGCGATTGGCCAGGATGCTCCGGAAGAAAGTGCCGAGTCTCGCATACAAGGTCGCCTTCTACAACGGGGGTATGGGACGCGCGGCCCGTCATGCGGTGGAGCGCGCGTTCAGAGCGGGGGAGGTGCTTGCCATCGTCGCTACCAGCGCCTTCGGGGAAGGCGTCAACATACCCGACATACGCAACGTAGTCCTCTACCATCTGCCGTTCAACGACATAGAGTTCAATCAGATGTGTGGCAGGTCCGGTCGTGACGGAGCGGCTGCTCGCATCCATCTGCTCTTCGGCAAGAAAGACGGACGCATAAACGAGATGATCCTGGCGTC
>CAYWAF010000060.1:2484-7303 GCA_964456355.1 uncultured Eubacteriales bacterium
CGAGTCGCGGAGGCGTTAGGTGGTCACCACCATCGAAGAGATCGAGGCTCAGGTCAGGGAGTACAATCCCGGTGCCGACCTGACAGGCCTCGAAGAGGCGTACGACTTCGCGGCCAAGGCGCACGAGGGTCAGGTCCGCAAGTCTGGTGAGCCATTCCTGAAACATCCCATCGAGGTCTGCCTCATCCTCGCGGAGCTCCACCTGGACACCGCGACACTGCAAGCGGCGCTCCTCCACGATGTCGTCGAGGACAGCAACGTCCCTCTCTCCGAGATACGCGAGCGCTTCGGTGACGAGGTCGCCGATCTCGTCGACGGAGTCACCAAGCTGGGCAAGATCGAGTTCCAGAGTCTTGCCGAGGAGCAGTCGCAGAACCTCCGCAAGATGCTCATCGCGATGGCCAAGGACATACGGGTCATCCTGATAAAACTCGCGGACCGCCTGCACAACATGCGCACGCTCTCGGCACTGCCTCCCGAGCGGCGACGCGTGAAAGCCATCGAGACCATGGAGATATATGCGCCTCTTGCTCATCGTCTGGGCATCTCACAGGTCAAATGGGAACTCGAGGACCTCTCCTTCTTCTATCTGGAGCCGAAGCGCTTCCATCAGGTCCAGACGATGGTGGCCGAGAGCAGGGAGGCGAGGGAAGCATATCTCCGTGAGGTCATCGACCAGGTCCAGTCCGAGTTGAAGGCTGTGGGGATAGAGGCCGAGATCGTCGGCCGTCCCAAGCACCTCTACAGCATCTACCAGAAGATCAGCAGCAAGGGGCGTGACTTCAACGAGATATACGACCTCATAGCGCTGAGGATACTCGTGGACTCCGTGAAGGACTGCTACGGCGCGTTGGGCACGGTCCACTCCCTGTGGAAGCCCGTGCCGGGACGCTTCAAGGACTATGTCGCGATGCCCAAGTTCAACATGTACCAGTCCTTGCACACGACCGTCATAGGCCCTGCGGGCCGACCGCTCGAGATACAGATCCGCACACACGAGATGCACAAGACCGCAGAGTACGGGATCGCCGCCCACTGGCGCTACAAGGAAGGCGGCAAGGGCGACGACACGTTCGACGAGCGCCTCGCGTGGCTGAGACAGATGCTCGAATGGCAGACGGAGCTCAAGGACCCTCGTGAGTTCATGGAAGCGCTGAAGATCGACCTGTTCGAGGACGAGGTCTTCGTCTTCACCCCTAAAGGAGACGTCCTCTCTCTGAGGAAGGGTTCCACTCCCATCGACTTCGCCTATGCCATACACACCGAAGTCGGGCATCACTGCGTGGGTGCGAAGGTCAACGGAGTGATCGTCTCTTTGGGCTACGAGCTGCAGATGGGCGACAGGGTCGAGATCATGACGAACAAGAGCTCGACCCCCAGCCGTGACTGGTTGAACATAGTCCGGACGTCCTCGGCCCGCTCCAAGATACGCAGTTACTTCTCGAGGGTCAGTCGCGAAGACGACCTGCATCGCGGCAAGGAGGAGCTCGGGAAGGCCATGCGCAAGCACGGGCTGGGACTGAGTTCCAGGTCTTCGCAGCGGGCCTTGGAGGCTGTCGCCAAGGACATGAACTTCCAGGCGGCCGACGACCTGTTGGCCCAGGTCGGAGGCGGCAAGATATCCGCGAAACTCATCAGCGGCAAGATGCTCAGGTACATGTCCGACGAGGAGAAGCCTGCGAGCAAGCCGGAACCCGAAGGTGCCCTCCTACCCACGGAGCCGATGAAGCCTCCACGCTCCAAGCGGCGGGGGCAGGTCGGCATAAAAGTGAAGGGCATCGACGACGTGTTGGTGCGCTTGGCGCGGTGTTGCAACCCTGTGCCCGGCGATGAGATCGTCGGCTTCGTCACGCGTGGGCGTGGGATATCCGTCCATCGGAAAGACTGCCCCAATGCGAAAGAGCTCATCAAGCAGCCCGAACGCCTGCTCGACGTGGAATGGGACCTGGGTGCCGAGAGTACCTATCAGGTGGAGATAGTCATCGAGGCGGTGGACCGCACGCGGCTGCTGCAAGAGGTCTCTGCTGTCCTCGCTGAGGCTGGCGTGAACATCCTTTCTGCGTCCGTGACGACTTCGAAGGACGGGATCGCGACGATGCGCTTCCTCTTCGAGTTGGGCAACATGGACCAACTTCAGTCGCTCCTGCGCAACGTACGCATGATAGAGGGAGTTTTCGAGGCCGAGCGCATGTTGCCTCACGACACCGGCGCGAAGGGCGCGTGAGCTGTGCGCATCGAGCATCACGTACTCGGAGACCTCCAGACCAACTGTTGGTTGGTACAGGACGATGCGGGCGGCCCTCTCGTGGTGATAGACCCGGCGGCTGAGCCCGCGCGGCTGCTTGCGGCTCTCCAGGGTCGGGATGTCTCCTCGATCGTTCTCACCCACGGTCACTTCGACCATCTGGGGGCAGCTGCTGCTCTGATAGAGGTGACGGGAGCGCCATTGTTGGTGCACGAGTCGGATGCCGCACGTCTGTCGTCTCCGGCGGCTGACGGTACGGGGGCAGCCGTGTTCGGTCGCTCGGATGTCGCACCGGCGCCCGACGAGACGCTCTCCGACGGCGATTCGGTGACAGCAGGGGACCTCGTCTTGAAGGTGCTGCACACCCCGGGTCATACGCAGGGCGGGATATCCCTGCTCTCCGAGGGTCACCTCTTCAGCGGCGACACCCTTTTCGCAGGCAGCGTAGGGCGCACCGACTTCCCGGGAGGAGATCCGGCGGCTCTCAGGCACTCGATAGCCGTCAAGCTGGCACCGCTCCCCGACGACACTGTGGTGCATCCCGGACACGGCCCCGAGACCACGATAGGTCGTGAGCGACGCCTCAACCCCTTCTTCCCGCGAGCATGACTCATCGTTCCCTGCGATGCCGCGTGGTCAGGGCACCTCGCTTCCGATACACTCGGAACCTGCCTGACATGCTTTTCGAAAGGTCGAGATGACAGCGATGCAGATGCGTGCCCCCAAAGGCACGGCGGACATGCTTCCCGATGTCGCTCAGGCGTGGGAACACATGACACGCGTGGCGCAACGGATGTATGCGCGCTATGGCTACGAGCCCATATACACTCCACTCTTCGAGCACACAGAGATATTCACCCGAGGCATCGGTGAGGCCACCGACATAGTCTCCAAGGAGATGTACACGTTCAACGACCGTTCGGACCCTCCGAACTCCCTCACCCTGAGGCCGGAGGGCACGGCTTCCATCGTGCGTGCCGCTCTCCAGCACAACCTCGTCCCGCAGGGCTCGTTCGCGAAGCTCTATTACGCCGGGCCGATGTTCCGTTATGAACGTCCTCAGAAAGGTCGCATGAGACAGTTCTGGCAGATAGGGGTCGAAGCCCTCGGTTCAGCCGAGCCGAGCATGGACGCCGAGGTCATCCTGCTGCTCGTACGATACTTCGCCGAGATAGGCCTTCCCGAGGACTCGATGACGCTGCTCATCAACTCGATGGGGGATGAGGAGTGTCGTCCAGCCTATCGCGAGAAGGTGGCGGCATACATCCGTGATCACGCACAAGACCTGTGTGCAGAGTGCAACAGGCGGGCAGACACGAACCCTTTGCGTGCCTTCGACTGCAAGCGTCCCGGATGCGTGGAGGTGATGTCGAGAGCACCGTTGCTGCGAGACGAGTTGTGCGACGAGTGTGCCGAGCACTACGAGTCCGTGAAGGCGCACCTGGACCGCCTCGGCGTCTCCTATGTCGAAGAGCCTCGTCTGGTCCGCGGCCTCGACTACTACACCAGGACCGTCTTCGAGGTGCAGGCCGAAGGTCTCGGGGCGCAGAACGCCATAGGCGGGGGAGGCCGTTATGACCGCCTGATGGAGGAGTACGGTGGCCCTTCGACACCCGGCCTCGGCTTCGCTCTCGGCTTCGAGCGCACCCTGCTCGCCTTGCAGGCGGCCGGCGTCGAGCTCCCGCATCCCCCGAGAGCCGAGGTCTACGTCGCCGCAGTCGATGCCGACATGCGCGACGTGGTCTTCGACATCGCACAGGCCTTGCGCGACAATGACGTGGCTGCCGAGATCGACCATCTCTCGCGTTCGCTGAAAGCCCAGTTCAAGCAAGCCGACCGTCTCGGCGCTGCGCTGGTTGTCGTGGTGGGCCCCGACGAGCTGTCTGCAGGCGAGGTCACGGTCAGGGACATGAGCACGAAAGAAGAGGTCCGCATCCGGAAAGAAAGCATCGCCGAAGAGGTCGCCGCGATGCTCAAGCGACGCTAGGAAGGTTCTCATATGCTCGATGCACGGCACTCGATACGCACCCACATGAACGGCGAGTTGCGCGAGACCCACGTGGGGGAGGATGTCGTCTTGGCCGGCTGGGTCGCCAAGCGCCGGGACCATGGCGGCATCATCTTCGTGGACCTACGGGACCGCACCGGCATAGTGCAGTGTCGCTTCGATCCGGAGAACGCCGAGAGCTTCATCACCGCCGAGCATATCCGCCCCGAGTGGGTGATCGAGGTGAAGGGGAAGGTGGTCAAGCGCCCGGAGGGCACCGAGAACCCGGCCATGGACACCGGGAGCGTCGAGGTGCAGGTCGCATCGGTGGAGGTGCTCAACTCTTCCAAGACCCCTCCTTTCGAGGTCGAACCCGGCATAGACACCGACGAGACCACTCGCATGCGCTACCGCTACATCGACATCCGCCGACCGGAGGTCATGAGCGCTCTTTTGCTCAGGGACCGCATCACGCAGCGTTTCCGGAAGGCGCTGGAGAGCAAGGGCTTCGTGGAGGTCGAGACGCCCATCCTCACCAAATCCACCCCCGAGGGTGCGAGGGACTTCATCGTCCCCTCACGTCTCAA
>CAYWAF010000060.1:7403-9937 GCA_964456355.1 uncultured Eubacteriales bacterium
TCCCGCTTCCTCGTCTGACATGGGAGGAAGCCATGGGTCGTTACGGCTCCGACCGCCCGGACAGGCGCGTCGGGATGGAGCTGAAGGTCCTCGACGAGGTCTTCGCAGGATGTGACTTCAAGGTCTTCGCCAGCGTCATCGACTCCGGCGGCACCGTGAAAGGCATCTGTGCGAAAGGTGCCGGAGACTGGAGTCGGGGTCGTATAGATGCGCTCAACGAGATAGCGACGGACGCCGGAGCCAAAGGGCTCGCCTGGATCGCCTTCACCTCCGACGGAGAGACCAAGTCACCCATAACCAAGTTCTTCTCCGAGGAGCAGATGGAAGGCCTTCGTGAGGCCCTCGTTGTCGAGCCCGGCGATCTCGTGCTCATGATCGCCGACGAACGCTCTGTCGCGAACGAGGTCCTCGGCGTCCTCCGCTTGCACATGGCCGACGAACTCGAGGTTGAGCGCAAGGGCTTCGATGCGCTATGGGTCGTGGACTTCCCGATGTTCGTATGGGACGAGGAGGAGGAACGCTTCACCGCGAACCATCATCCGTTCACCCGTCCCTTCGACGAGCATGTGGAGGCCCTGGAGAGCGACCCCGCTTCGGTGATCGCATACAGCTACGACCTGGTCATCAACGGCACCGAGATAGGTGGCGGCACCCTGCGTATCCACGACTCCGAGATGCAGCAGCGCGTCTTGGGTGTGCTGGGCATAGGCGAGGAGGAGGCGAGGGAGAAGTTCGGCTTCCTTCTCGATGCGCTCGACTACGGTGCTCCTCCGCATGGAGGCATCGCTCTCGGCCTGGACCGGCTCGTCATGCTGCTCGCAGGAGCACATTCCATACGCGACGTGATAGCGTTCCCCAAGACCTCTTCGGGCGCCGATCCCTTGACCGGTGCCCCCGACCACGTATCGCCCAAACAGCTACGCGAAGTGCACTTGCGGACCGACTGAGAACCTGCTGCTCCCGGCCTGGAGGGCGTTTCGCGTTGTTCAGCGTCGCCAGCCGCGCTACACTTACCACAGGCTTCGCCTTGTGCGTGGACTCGACATAAAAGCGGTTGAACCAACACTTCACGTAAGGGAGCCTCATATCTCGCGGTGGAAAGGTATCCGCAAGGAAGCTGGAAGCCGCGTTGCGGGCACCCACCTGCTGAGGCAGGGATTCACCGGGTCGAGACCACGACAAGGCGGGGTCGGACTTGCCGCAGAGGAGGAAGCAGCATGCGTAGACTAGTCGCAGTAATGGTCCTTGTAGCATTGGCGTTCACACTCGTGGCTTGTGGTGGCGGAGGCGATGACGCACCCGCTGAGGGTGAGGCAGCCGCTCCGGCTCCCGCTCCGGCCTCTACGGCTTCCAACGAGGACGAGGACGAGCGTCCCGATTACTCCCCGGTGGAAGAAGAGGTCTTCACGGCCTTCCCGACCGACGCCGAGGTGACGCCACAGGTCATCCTCGACCGCCTTGAGGCCGGTCAGCCGATGCTCATCTATTTCTACGATGACGCTCAGTCGTTGACCACCGACCAGAGCGAAGCGGTCGATGCCGTCATGGCCGACTATCGCGGTCTCATCGACCTGGTCTCTTTCAACCTCGGGAAGTACTCCACCACCGATGAGGAAGGGAAGATCACCATCGATCCGGACTTGTTGGACGACGAGGTCTCCCAGCAGGTCTCCAGGCTCATCGGCGAACAATACCTCGACATCCGCTACACTCCGTTCTTCATCTTCGTCAACGAGGACGGGATGATAGTCGCCAGGATCCGAGGTCCGGTGGACAACAAGATGCTGGAGCGACAGGTCCTTCGTGCGACCGAATGACCGCGGTTCTCTATGGACTCACTCTTCGATGACCAAGCTGAAGAGGCGCTCGGTGAAAGAGCGCCTCTTGCCGTTCGCATGCGTCCCCGCACCTTGGAGGAGTTCGTAGGGCAAGACGAGGTGCTCGGCGAGGGCACGATGTTACGGGGCGCCATCGAGAGGGACGAACTGACCTCGCTCATACTGTTCGGACCGGCCGGCACGGGCAAGACGTCTCTGGCGCGCATCATCGCCAGCACCACGAAGGCCCATTTCGTCGAGGTGTCCGCTGTCACCTCCGGGGTGGCGGACCTCCGCAAGGAGATAGCGCAAGCCCGTGAGCGCCTTGGGATGAGCGGGACCAGGACGATCCTGTTCGTCGATGAGATACATCGTTTCTCGAAATCCCAGCAGGACGCTCTCCTCCATGCGGTGGAAGACGGTCTCGTGGTCTTGGTCGGTGCCACGACCGAGAACCCCATGTTCGAAGTGAACGCGCCTCTTCTCAGTCGCTCACGCGTGATAGAGTTCCGCGCTTTGAGCGATGAGGAGATAAGGCAGGTCATCGACATGGCCCTCGTCGACGATCGCGGATATGGCGGCAAGGTGCGCTTGGACCCCGATGCCGAAGACCATATCGTCCTCATGGCGGGTGGAGACGCCAGGGCTGCACTGACGACCTTGGAGCTGGCAGTCTCTGCCGCTCCGAAGACAGACGACGTCGTGGTGGTGGACCTT
>CAYWAF010000061.1:0-9590 GCA_964456355.1 uncultured Eubacteriales bacterium
GAGTACGCCAGCAAGGCCCCGGGACGACTCCGGGGTCGTCATGGGTCGACCGCACGGTCGAGAGGGGGAGCCGGGTCATGAAGCGCATCTTCTGGGTCACGCTGTTCGTCGTTGTCCTGTCGTTGTCAGGTATCGGAGCAGCCGATGCCTACTACTTGAGACCACCGGAGACAGGTGGACAAGCACTGCCGCCCTCACCCTCCTCCTGCGGACCGTACAACCATTGGAGCACGTTCGTCTCAGAAGGGCAGATACTGGAGTTCGACATACGCGTCGAGAAACCGGGTGGATGGGTGGACTTCGGTGTGACGGGTCCTGACGCGGAAGCAGGATTCGCCCCTCTGTACATGGGCCATGTCCACGACAGATTGCACCTGGAGTATAGAGTCCCCGAAGGCGCCTCCGGCGTACATGGTTTCACCTTGAACAGCTGGGACGGACGCGGGATGACGCTTTACTGGACCGCCACCGACCGACTCGACATGGACAAGAGGATCGAAAGGGTGGCCGGGAATGACAGGTACGGCACGGCCATCGCCGCCTCGCAGTGGGGCTGGGGAAGCCACGACACCACCGTGGCCGTCATAGCCACAGGAAGCAACTACGCGGATGCCCTCGCCGCCTCTTCCTTGGCAGGAGTCCGTGACTGTCCGGTCCTCCTCACGCCCGGCTCTTACAGCTGGGACAAGACCTATCCGCTGCTCAAGGAGCTCGACCGCCTCAGAGTCGAGACGGTATATGTCGTGGGAGGCTCCGCTGCCGTGCCTGAAGACCTCGTCACGAGGGTGGAGACGCCCGAGAGCGGACTCGAAGACCCCACCTCTGACGACACGCTCGATTGGGGCGGTGCGGCAGTGGAGCGCATAGGCGGCTCGGACCGCTACGAAACCGCGTCCCTGGTCGCACAGAAGACCGTGGACCTGCTCGAGGCCGACGGCGGTTTCGACGGCTCGGTCTTCATCGCTTCCGGAGAGAGGTTCGCTGACGCGCTTGCAGCCGCCCCGTACTCGGCCGCCACCGGCAGGCCGTTGCTGCTGGTGCGCACTTGGCACACCCCTCAAGTCACCAACGATGCGCTGGAGAGCATCAACGCCAGCGACGCCATAGTGGTCGGAGGCGCCTCCGTGGTGTCCGGGCAGACCGTCGCCGAACTGGGTGTGGACTCGATGCGTATAGCCGGCAGTGACCGTTACAAGACCTCTCTGGCTCTGACGGAGTACGCATTGGACCACGGATGGGGAGACATCGGCATCTACGGACTCGCCACGGGCTACACCTATCCCGACTCCTTGCCGGGAGGTGCCGCCACTGCTCATGCGGGCGGCATACTGCTACTCACGCCACCGAACACGTTGTCCAACGACGCGGCCCTGCATCTCCACGACAACAGGACTGTCATCGGCTCCATACCCGTGTTCGGAGGCATCGGAGCGGTCACCGGCGTGACCACGGGCGAGGTGCACTTCTTCATTCAGTAGCCGAGCGTCGCCTTTATCTGCTCGAACTCCTCGTGGTTGATCTCGCCACGGGCGTAGCGTTCGCGTGCGATGCGCAAAGCACTGTCCTCGCTCTCGGACGAGGAAGACGGGCCTCCCTCGGCTTGCTCGTCTTCCTCGGAGACGGCGTTGCGTCCCATCGCGTAGACGATGGCGCCCACGAACACCGCACTGCCCAACAGAAGGAGGGCGACCATCACCACGATCATGAACTCCAGTGGACCCACCCCGAACATGATCCTCGCCTCTCACCTGCCGTGACGTAAGAAAGATCATCATCTTGCAACAGTAAGTGTACCCTTCTGCTTATGAATGACGTGAAGAGAGGGGCAGGGCATGAGTGGACCAGTGTACACAGGGACCGGTGACTCCGGAGAGACATCGCTGGCCGACGGTAGGCGCGTGAGGAAGGACGACCTGCGAGTGCGTGCATATGGAGCGTTGGACGAAGCCAACTCGGCCATAGGACTCGTGCGCGCTTCCTTGCAGGTCACGATTCCTGAGGAGGCATATCTGGACCGTCCACTCCACTTCGCGCAGCACAGACTCATGAACTGCGCGACACGCGTGGCTTTCCCACAAGAGCCCGGCGGTGAGAACACGCCGACCGTCACCGGAGAAGACGTCGCCAGATTAGAGGAGTACATAGACGACCTGACCGCCCGCACGGGTGAAGCAGGCCGTTTCGTCCTGCCCACCGGATGCGAAGAGGCGGCACGCTGTCACCTTGCAAGAACCATCGTCCGCAGGGCCGAGCGCGAGCTGGTCGCACTCGCTGCAGCCGAGCCGGTCGATGCGGAGGTGCTCAGGTTCGTGAACCGGTTGAGCGACCTGATGTTCATGGCGGCAAGATATGCCAACGCCGTATACGGCACGGGCGACGTGTTCTGGGACCCGGAGGCATGAGGAGGAGCGGAAGGTCCGCCCCTCCTCGTCTCATTCGAGACTCAGTAGATGTCCTCGCCTTTGAGCAGCGCGTCGACGGTGCTCGGATCGGCGAGCGTAGATATGTCGCCGAACGCCTCTATGTCAGTCTCGCCTGACGCCATCTTCCGCAGGATGCGACGCATTATCTTGCCCGAGCGCGTCTTGCACAGGTCATGGGCGAACTGTATCTTGTCGGGCTTGGCGATGGGCCCTATCACTTGACGGACATGGGCGCGCAACGCGTCTGCGAGCTCAGGACCCGGCTCGACACCTTCTTTCAGCAGCACGAAGGCGTAGATGCCCTCGCCTTTGACGTCGTGCGGGAAGCCCACGACAGCCGCCTCGGCCACACCCTCGTAACTGACGAGCGCACTCTCGACCTCCGCGGTGCCGATGCGGTGTCCGCTGACGTTGATGACATCATCCACTCGGCCGAGGAGCCAGAAATACCCGTCGGAGTCCACCCGTGCGCCGTCGCCGGTGAAGTAGCGACCCGGGAAGCGCTCGAAGTAGACCTCGCGCATCCGCTTGTGCTCAGGATCGCCCCACGTCCCGCGGAGCATGCCGGGCCACGGTTGCTTGATGGTGAGGAAACCTCCCTCGTCGACATCCGCCCGGCTGCCGTCATCCCTGATGACCTCGGGCTCCACGCCGAAGAACGGCACGGTGGCCGAGCCGGGCTTCTGTGGGACAGCGCCCGGGAACGGAGTTATGAGAAAGCCGCCGGTCTCGGTCTGCCAGTACGTGTCCACTATCGGCAACACGCCTCCACCGATGTGGTCGCGGTACCACAGCCAGACCTCGGGGTTGATCGGCTCACCGACGGTGCCCAATATCCTGAGCGACGAGAGGTCGTACTTCGCAGGCCACTCCTCGCCCGATTTCATCAGGGCCCGGATGGCAGTGGGCGCGGTGTAGAACTGGTTGATGCCGAGCTTCTCGACGACGGCCCAGAAGCGTCCGGGATCCGGATAGGTGGGGGTGCCTTCGAACATCACCGTCGTGGCGCCGACGGCGAGTGGACCGTACACGATATAGCTGTGGCCCGTGATCCAACCGATGTCGGCAGTGCACCAGTAGACGTCCTCGTCGCGGTAGTCGAAGACGGTCGAGAATGTGTAGGCCGTGTACAGGAGATAACCTGCGGTCGTGTGCAGCACGCCCTTCGGCTTGCCGGTGGAGCCGGAGGTGTAGAGGATGAAGAGAGGGTCCTCGGAGTCCATGACCTCGTAGTCACACACATGCGAGGTCTCCGGAGCGTCCATCTCCTCGTGCCACCAGACGTCCCGCCCCTCCTTCATCGGCACGCCGGAGGCGGTGCGCTCGACCACGATGCACGTCTCGATGGAAGGGCACTCCTCCATGGCCTCGTCGGAGGCGGCCTTCAGGGGTATCTTCTTCCCCCCGCGCACGCCCTCGTCAGCGGTGATGAGAACCTTGGCCTCACAGTCGTTTATGCGGTCCTTGAGCGCCGTGGAGGAGAAGCCACCGAAGACGATGGAGTGGATGGCGCCTATGCGAGCGCATGCCAGCATCGCGATGGCGAGCTCCGGGATCATCGGCATGTATATGGCCACCCTGTCGCCTTTGCGGACGCCCTTGCGCTTCAGCACGTTCGCGAAGCGGGAGACCTCACGATGCAACGAGAGATAGGTGTAGGTGATGGTCTCCCCGCCATCGCCCTCCCATATGATGGCCGCCTTGTTCCTGCGCCAGGTCTTCAGATGGCGGTCCAGGCAGTTCACTGTGACGTTCAGTCCACCACCGTCGAACCAGGTGTAGTCGAGTGCATCGAAGCCCCCTGAGCGGACCTTCTCGAACGGCTTGTCCCAGGTCAGATACTCGTTCGCGACCTCGGCCCAGAAGCCGTCCGGGTCCTTGATGGAGCGCTCGTGCATCTCACGGTACTGCTCCATGCTGGATATCTTCGCTTCGGCAGCCAGGTCCGGAGGAGGTGGGAATACCAGACCCTCGCCGCTGAGATGTTCGAATCCTTTGCCGGAACCTTGTTCAGCCATCTTCTCGTCCCCTCTCGAAACATGATGCCGCCTGTCTGACTGCAGCATACCGCTTCCGTCACTTTCAGAGTTCTTTCCCCTCGGCGTCATACCTCCAGTCCAAAGGCCTCAGGACTGCCGCTCTTCGCCGGATACTTACCGCTCCTCGGAAATGTGTCATGCCTCACAGCATCTGTCTTCTCCAGGGTCTATACTGACGCCCGACGGAACTTCGCGTCGGAGGCGAGGGAGGAGACCTTCGAGTTGGATCCCATCGAGAAGTACGAGGCGTTGCTCGATCGTCTCGCTGACCTCCGGAGCGTCCTTGTCGCCTACAGCGGAGGCATCGACTCCACCCTCCTGGCTCTCGCGGCGCATGTCGTGATGGGCCATCGTTGCCTGGCCGTGCTCGCTATCTCGGACACATATCCGGAGTGGGTGGTCGAAGACGCCCGCAAGACCGCTCTGGAACTGGGCCTGCGGCTTCATGAGGTCGAGACCCACGAACTGGTCGACCCCGCGTTCAGGGCCAACGGCCCCGACCGCTGCTACCACTGCAAGATGGAGCTCTACGGGCTGTTGAGGACGGTAGCCGACAGCCGTGGCTGCGAACATGTCATCGACGGCAGCAACCTCGACGACCTGAAAGACCACCGGCCCGGAGCGAAGGCGGCGGCTGAGATCGGCGTCATCAGCCCTCTCCAGGAGGTCGAGATGACCAAAGCGGACATACGCGCGGTCGCAGCGATGCTCGGCCTGCCGAACTGGGACAAACCCTCCATGGCCTGCCTGGCCTCGCGCTTTCCCTACGGCGAGGAGATCTCCGAGGCGCGACTGCGTCAGGTGGCCGATGCTGAAGACTCGCTGCGGAAGTTGGGGCTGCGTCAATTCCGCGTGCGCGCACACGGCGACGTCGCACGACTCGAGGTCGAGCCCGACGAGATGCAACGCGCATGGGAGATGCGCATCGACATCACCAAGGCCATCAAGAACGCCGGCTTCACGTTCGTGGCACAAGACCTGGAAGGTTATCGCACCGGCAGCTTGAACGAAGCGCTGGAAAAGCCGGAGGGTCCCACGAAGACACAGAAGGCACCCCTGCGACAGACCGGGCTCTCCGGGACGCCCGATGTCACGGTCATCCGAGAAGCACTCTCATCGCAGCACGCAGCGCCTCCGGCCCCCTCTCGGCGATCCGCTCCGGCCTGAGCATCTCGCGAGCGACCAATCGTGTGGTGAAGGGGGCAGCGACCTTCACGATGTCTATCTCCGGGTAGAGCGCTTTCGCGACGCCCTCCACCGTCGCCAATGCCTTGATCAGCATCCCGTAACCGAGAGGCACCTCGATGCGATGTCGCCTCAATATGCCGAGGAACCCGAGAGCGAACCCCTTGACGTCCGAAGGTCGACCGGGACGCATCGTCCTCATCATCAACTCTGCGACCTCACCTCTGACCACTTCAACCTCAGAGGCCGGTATCTCCAACCCCAACTCGGCGCTGTAGCGGATGGCCCTTTCTGCGTCTCCATAGACCGTCGCCGCCAGGACCTGGGCGATGGCCGCACGCTCCTGTGGGTCCGTGTGGCCCACTATGCCGAAGTCCAGATAACATATCCTGCCGTCCGGGGTCACCAGGAGGTTGGCCGGATGGAGGTCGGCATGGTAGCGACCGAAGACGAGCACCTGCTGCATGAACAGCTCCGCACCATGCATGGCGAGAGCATAGCCGTCCACTCCTGCCGAGGCGGCCTCGTCCAACTCTGAGAGGCGCCACCCTTCCACGAACTCGGTGGTGAGCACCCTGTGCGACGTCCTCGGCCAGACGACCCTCGGCACGAAGGCGACCTCCTCGCCTCGGAAGTCGAAGGCGAACCTGTCGGCCACACGTGCCTCGTTGCGCATGTCCAGCTCGCTGTGCAGGGATGTCTCGAACTCGCGCAAGAGACCTTCCGGGTTGTAGCGTCGCACGCTGCTTATCCTGGAGAGGCGTGCCAGCCAGAGACGGGCCACCTCCAAATCCGCTTCTATCGCTTCAGCGGCTCCCGGCCGGACGACCTTGACGGCCACAGGATGACCTTCCGGCAACACCTCTCCGACCACCGGCCTGTATGACTCGGCGAGTCTCGCCTTGTGGACCTGGGCTATCGAAGCGGAGGCGATGGGCTCGTCGTCGAAATCGTCGAACAGATCCTCTGTCCTGCGCCCGAACTCCGCCTCGATGATCGAGCGCACACGCTCCGCAGGAACAGGTTCGAGGCTGTCTTGCAACCGCTCCATCTCGAAGACGGTCTCCGGCGCGAAGATGTCCGGGCGCACCGAGATCAGTTGCCCTGTCTTGACGAACGCAGGACCGAGCTGCTCGAAGGCCTCCCGGGTCTCCCGGGCGAACACCTCGCGCCGCCTGGACGAGGCGATGAACCCGAAACGGGCTTTCAGTACGGCCTTCATCCAGTGGGACGCCAACACCGAGGCCACATGCCTCGAACGCGCACTCATCTACCGCTCCGGCTCGTCTTCGTCCCGAAGTGCATCTATCGAGGACTGCATGGACTCTATGCGCCCGCGCAACTCCGCTATCTCGAAGGAGATCTCGTCGAGCTTGGAGGCCACCTCGGACCGGCTGCCGGGGGGAGATGCCTTGCCGGAAGCCAACTCGACCTTCAAGCGCTCCTTCTCCTCGGCTATCGCAGCCGCAAGGCCGTCAACGAACGCCTGTGGGTCTTCGACCATCTCGCCCGGCTCCTGGGCCCTTCCCCGCTCCACGGCGGCCTTGTATCCTTCGTCGGCGGTCTCGTGCACGAGCGCCCACGCTGCCAGCATGCGTATGAACTCGTCGTTGTCCAAAGCAGACACTCCCCTCTTGTCTTCTACCTCCGATGCTACGACACCACACACCGCGTGGCTATCACGCACGCAGCAGACGCAGACCGTTCAAGATGACGAGAAGGGCCACGCCCGTGTCGGCGAACACGGCCATCCAGAGCGTGGCCACGCCGAAGAGTGCGAGAACGAGAACCAACGCTTTCACGCCGACCGAGACGATGACGTTCTGTCGGATGTTGGCCACGGTGCGCCCGCCCAGATCGAAGAAGCGAGGAAGGGCCGCCAGATCATCCGACATCAACGCGACATCCGCAGTCTCCAGCACAGTGTCCGAACCTGCCGCGCCCATGGCTATCCCGATGTCTGCCGCAGCCAAAGCCGGAGCATCGTTGATGCCGTCACCCACCATCGCCACGGATCCGTACTTACGCTCGAGCTCCTTGACGGCATCCACCTTCTCTTCGGGGAGTAGACGCGCCTCGAACTCGGGCACGCCTGCCGCTGCTGCTATAGCCTCGGCGGTCCGCTCGTTGTCACCTGTGAGCATGACCACATGCTCCACGTGTCTGTCCAGCAGGTCCTTGACCGCTTCAGAGGCACCGGGGCGTATGGCATCAGCGACGCCTATGAGTCCGACGACCTCATAGCCGCGAGCTACGACGAGCACGGTCCTGCCCGCCTCCTCCAGAGTGGCGGAGACCTTCCCTGCCTCGCCCAAGTCGACACCGAGGTCCCTCGCGAACGCGGCACTGCCTACAAGCACATGCACGCCTTCGAGCGTGGCGACCACTCCACCACCGGCCGTCTCTTCCAGCGCCTCCAAGACCTTCCCTTCGGGAGGGTCGCTCATCTCCCGGGTCTCTCCGTCGTGGCTCCGAGCAGCCTTCATCACGGCCTCGGCCAGCGGGTGGGTCGAGTGCTGCTCGGCTATCGCGGCAAGGGCAAGGATCTCTTCCGAGCTCATCTCCCCTAACGGGACCACTTCTGTCACCTCAGGGCGACCTCTCGTGAGCGTGCCGGTCTTGTCGAACGCTATGGCACGTATCTTGGGAGCCATCTCGAGGAACGCACCGCCTTTGACGAGCACGCCATGCTTAGTGGCACGTGTTATGGCCGACACTATGGAGACGGGCGTCGAGATGACCAGCGCACACGGACACGAGATGACCAGCAGCACCAGCGCCCTGTAGAACCACTCCCGGAAGCTCCCCCAATCCATCCCCAGCGATGCACCGGCTACAGGAGGCACCACAGCAACCAGCACCGCGAAAGCCACCACTACGGGGGTGTAGTATCTTGTGAACCTGTCTATCAGACGCTGGAAGGGTGCCTTCTGGGACTGCGCCTCCTCCACCAGGTAGACGATCCTGGCGAGCACGGTCTCCGAGACGGGTTTGGTCACCTCTATCCGAAGGAGTCCGCCGGTGCACAACGAGCCCGCGAACACTTCGTCCCCCGGCCCCTTGGAGACCGGTACCGACTCTCCTGTGATGGGAGATTCGTCCACCGCCGAGGTGCCTTCGAGGATGCGCCCGTCCAACGCTATCCTCTCGCCAGGCCGGACACGCATGACCTGACCGACAGCGACCTCTGCGGGCGGTATCAGGCGCTCCTGTTCACCATCGACCACACGCACCGTCTCCGGCGCCACTTCCATGAGGTCCCGGATGGAAGAACGCGTGCGTGCGAGAGAGCGCGCTTCGAGGAGGTTCCCCAGGGCGAACAGGAGAACGACCATCGCGGCTTCCAGCCATTCCCCGATGGCAGCTGCGCCTATCACCGCTATGGTCATCAGGACGTTCATGTCCAAGACGTGTGAGCCCAACGAGAGCGCAGCTCGTCTGAAGACCTGGTACCCGCTGACCGCGATGGAGGCAGCGAACGTGACGGTGACCGCGACAGCCGGAGCATGGATGAGACCGAGAAGCACCCCGAAAAGTATTAGAGTACCGGAGAAGATCAGCGAGGTCTCCCGGATGTGAGTCGCCCACCAGCCGGATCCGGCGTGCTCCTCCTGGCGCTCCTCGGAACGTTCTTTCGAGAGAGACTCGGCCTCGTACCCCATCATCGCAAGGGTCTTCTCGACCTCGTCGCGCGAATCCGCCCCGACAAGGTCGTATTCGACGGTGAGTATCCCGCTCGTGAAGTTGAGGTCTGCTGACAACACACCTTCTATGCGAGCGATCGTGATGTCCACGGTCTTGGCACAGTCAGGACAGTCCAATCCCCCGACGAACCACGCAGCGGTATGGGGCTCTCGTGGAGGAGTCGGATCGGACGTCTTCCGGTAAGTCATGGGCCCTTCAGGAAGAGCCATCGCCATCACCCGCTTCTCTGGCATGGTCG
>CAYWAF010000062.1:0-9313 GCA_964456355.1 uncultured Eubacteriales bacterium
ATCTCGATGCTGTCTATCCTGAGCTCACGACCACGGATGATGTCGTTGAACGGATTGCCGCACTTCGGACACTGGGCATCGAAGACACCGTGCTCGAACTCGGTGCCGCACTGGGTGCACACGGACGCCGGCTTGACGAACTCGATGACCAGTTTCCCGTCCTCGGCCATCGTTCCTTCCTTGAGGGTGTCGAAGGCGAACTGCAAAGCGAACTCCACTATCTCAGTGAGCTCGCCCACCGAGATGTGGATCTCGGTTATGCGCGTGGCGCCTTCCTTCTCGGCAGCCTCGATCGATGACTGGAGGATGCTTTGACAGATTCCCATCTCGTGCATCTATCGGGTCCTTTCGCGACGAGTGAAGCGTGGCGGAGCCGCGACTACTCGAGCTCGGGCTGCTTGAACTCTGCGTCCTCTCTGGCCTTCTGCTCCGCTATGCGTTTTCGCAGCAGCAGGCGTGCCAAGAGCAGACTCCCCTCATAAAGAACGACCAGGGCAGCGAAGAGGAAGCCCATGGTCACAGGAGACCAGTCAGGCGTGGCTATGGATGCCACGACGAGCAGGATGACGTACGCGATGCGCCAGTTCTTGCGCATGCTCTTGTACGGGACGAGTCCGAAAGCGATCAGGTAGAAGATGACGACCGGCAATTGGAACGCGAGACCGAATCCGAGCATGAGCAGCGTGACTCCGGACAAGAACTTCGGTGCCTCGGGCAGGATGGTTATCAACTCTCCCGTGCCAGTCTGTCCGAGCATCCACTCGAACGCCGGACCCAATATCACGGCATATGCGAAGTAGTTGCCCGCCAGGAACAACACGACCGCCACCGCGAAGGTGGGGATGAAGTAGCGCTGCTCTTTCGGTTTGAGGGCAGGCAGAAAGAACGCCAGCACCTGCCAGATGATTATGGGACTCGTGATCACGAGGGCCGCATACAGCGACACCTTGAAGCGGAAGGTGAACGGCTCGAAGGGACCCAGGACCCGTAATTTCTCGTCTCCCAGATACGGGAGTATCGGCTTCATCAGGATCTCGAGGAAGTCCCAGGACCAGATGTAGAGCACCATCGATGCCATTCCGACGGTGACAGCGATGATGACTATCCTGCGGCGCAGTTCATCGAGGTGTTCGATGAACCGCATGCGCTTGGGTCCGATGGGCATATGCTTCAAGGGGTAGCCGGAAAGCGGCTACAACTCCTCTTCCTCCTCTTCCTCGTCATCATCGTCGGCCCACTCCCCGGCACGGCTGACGGGCTCTTCTTCATCGACACCCATACCGGGCATGTCGGGTGTGGCCGAAGACCCGGTCTTCCGTTTCGGCTCCCCGTAGAGTTCGGCACGCATCATCGCTTCCATCTCTTCTTGAGTGCGCTTGAAATCGCGCATGAAGCGACCCACGGTCCGACCGAACTTGGGCAACTGGTCCGGACCGAACACGATGAGCGCGAACGCCGCGATCATCAACAACTCGAAGCCGCTTATGCCGAACACTCAGAAAGTTCCAATCGAATAGACTGCAGGTCCACGTGGTCCATGCCTTCCGGCATAGATGTAGAAGATGAGACGAAGAGGGCCGGCATCAGAACTGCCTGGCCTCCTCGACCGTGGTGAATATGGGGAACACCTTGTCCAGCCCGGTTATGCGGAAGATCTTGAGGATGCTCTCCCGGGTGCACACGAGACGGATGGAGCCGGAGCGCTCTTTCGCGCGCCTCAGCCCCCCCACCAGGACTCCCAGGCCGGAGCTGTCTATGAATCCCACCTTCTCCATGTCCACCACGATGTCGGCACACCCTGACTCTATCTGCTCTATCAGGGCTTCGCGCAAGGAAGGAGCGGTATAGACGTCCACCTCACCATCCAGCACGAGGACACAGGTACCTTCTTGTTCATCGGGTCGGATATCGAGTTCCATCCACTGTCCTCATTTCCAGCATCATCTCTGAACGCCTATGCATTGTACCTTGCGCTTCCTCGCACTCAAAGCGTTCGGGTACACAAACATCGCATATCCTTTGCCGTGACATCGCAAGCATATGCCCGCATTTGGGTAACTACCACACGGAGGGTCTGACGAAGGGAAGACGATGGCGCTTACTATCGACCTGTCGCAAGAAGAGAGTTATTGGACGCTCAAACTCACCGGAGATCTGGATTACGGTGAATGCTCCACATTCCGGATGAACATAGACCGCGTGCTGAAATCGTCTCCGCCATCCACGATAGTGGACCTTTCCGACCTGGAGTATCTCGACAGTTCCGGCCTGGGTCTGCTGCTCAGCCTGTCCAAGGAATATGGAGCCCAGGGAGGACGTCTCGTGCTGGTCACTAACGAGACGGTCGACAACATCCTCTCGCTCACCCGCCTCAACGGCATCTTCTCCACCGCAGGATCCATGGAAGAGGCGCTGGCGGTCCTGGGCGAATAGCGACGGCCTGGAGGACGACAACCGGAGGCAGTGTGCGGTATGAGCCTCTGCGACCCTCTATACGGACCCAGGTCCGAGGTCACTGCGTCCCGTCGGTGTCAGCAGTGCCTGCGATGACCTTGTTCGCGTACTCCGTGTTCCCATACTGCCCCTGTGGGTCCAGCTCTAGATAGCGCTTCATCGCCGTCACGGCCTTGTCCGACATGCCTGCCGAGTTGTAGAACACTCCGGCGTTGAAGAAGGCCGGCGCGAACTCCGGACTCATAACCATGACCTTCTCGACGAGGGCTATCGCCCCGGTCGCGTCCCCGGAGTAATAGTGTGCTATGGCAGAGTCGGTGAGCACCGCAGGATCGCTCGAGGTGGTCTCGAGAGCCCGGTCGTAGTAGATGGTGGCGGCGTCCCACATGGGAAGTCCGGCTCCGTTCTGTGAGATCTGTCCTACCTCGCGTGCCCAATCGGAGTACGTGTTGCCCAAGGTCACCAACACGGTGTAGCTGGTGGGGTCGCTGGCGAGGTTGTCCTTGAGTGAGGCGACCGTCGGGTAGTAAGTGGCAGCGATCTGGTCCGCTTGATTGGCCGCCGCATCGTCCAGAGCATCGTCAGGAGCAGGCCCGCTACTGAAGAAGTCGAACACGCCCGGCATGAAAGCCAGCAGCATCAGGACGGCGACGAAGCCGATGCCGATGCGGGTCAGGAGGGTCGTGTTCTTCTTGTTCAGGGCCATGATCGATGCTCCTCGTGGTCTTGTCCGTATCTCTCACATGCAGCGGGCCCGCACGGGATCGCCCGGCGGGCCCGCGGTGCGGACTCCAGCGGTCTACTCGGTCGTGGTGGCCTCTTCGGTCCCCGGCGTCTGCATGGGCGCCTCACCGCCGCCCATGTTGCCGATGTCCGGATGTCCCTCAGGCAGCCCTCCCTGAAGTTCTTCGGGGCTGAGCTGCGGCGCCATGATGCCTGACTGGTTCGTCACAGGAGCCGGGATGCTGCTGCCTCCTGCGGGTATCAGGATGCCTATGATCACGCCGACCAGCAATGCGACCACGCCGATCAAAGAGGCCACGGTGACGGTGACCGTCTTCTCACCGGCAGAGGCTGGGGCGGCCTTCTTCGCAGGCGCGCTCTTCTTCTTGCTCGTGCTCGAAACCTTCGAAGGTCTTTTCTTGCTCTCGCTTTCTTCGACGGACTGTTCGTCCTCGTCGAAGAAGAAGTCCTGATCGCTTTCGCTCACTTCGTGATTCCTCCTTGTCCGGCAAAACGGCCATCCTGCTCACGGTCCGTCATCTGCGAGCAGTAGCGGCCTCGCGCGATTATATCACGGCAGCATGCCCTTCCTGCCGATGCGCAGCAAGAACCCAGCCAAGCCACCACGGGCCTCATGTCCTCACCTGATGATAGGTATGACCTGGGGCGATGGCTAGCCCCGAAGTTTGTCGCGTATCTCGTCGGCGCGACGGAGATAGCGTTCGGCATCCAGGGTCTTCCATCCGTCACGGTCGTAGAGCACCTTGCCTGCGACCATGGTGAAGAGCACGTTGTCCTGGTTGGTGGTATGGACGATCGTGCTGTACGGGTACTGGGTCGGTATCTGATGGCTGTGCGAGATGTCCACGGCTATGATGTCGGCTTGCTTACCGGGCTCCAAAGAGCCGAGGCGGTTTCCGGCGCCCAGGGCTCTGGCAGCGTCCAGCGTCGCCATCTTGACGAAGTGCCTGGCTATGTAGAACTGCTCGTGACCCTGGACCGCACGTTGTAGCAGAAGCCCCACGCGCATCTCGTCGAAGAGGTCCATCGTGTTGTTCGAGGCAGGCGAATCCGTGCCTATGCCCACCCTTATCCCTGCCATCAGGAACTTCTGGAGGGGCGCCATGCCCATGCCCAACTTCGCGTTGCACCTCGGGCAGTACGCTATCGAGACGTCGTGCTCGGCAAGGACCTCGATGTCGGCATCGTCGACCTGGGTGCAGTGCACCGCCAGAAGCTCGTCGATGTCGAAAAGACCCCACTGCAACACGTAGCGGACCGGGCTGACGCCCGTGGGCAACCATCCGATGTCCTCGCCCTCGTAGCGCTCGCGGTAGTCGACGGCCAAACGGGAACGCCCGTACTTCACGAAATCGTACTCGTCCTTCGAGCCCGCCAGATGCATGGAGACCGGGCGACCTTCTTCGGTCGCGAAGACGGCGACGGCTTTCAGCAGTTCAGGATGGCAACTGTACGTCGCATGAGGCGCTATGCCTGCGACCAGCATGTCCGAGTCCATCTCTTCCCATGCTGCGATGTCCTCGCGCGCAGCGGCCATCACTTCGGGGACGTGCGCTTTCTCCATCGTCGAGACCTCGCGGTAGACGAAGGCACGCAGACCGGCATGGGCTGCGGCGCGCGCCGAGGCGCCGGTCTCGGTGATGTCGGCCACGGTGGTGATGCCCGAGCGCAGCGCCTCCATGACGCCGAGTCCGGCCGAGTCCTCCCAGTCCGGTGCGTCCAAGCGCTTCTCCTTCGAGAGCAGTTGCAGTTTCCACTCGGAGTACGGCAGGTCGTCCACGAGGCCGCGCATGACCGCCTGCTCGAGGTGGGTGTGCAGGCTGAAGAAGCCGGGCATGAGTGCCGCCAGGCCGAAATCCACGACCTCTTCGTCGGGGTACTCGCGTGCCAGTTCCTGCGCGTCGCCTATCTTCTCGATGACGTCACCGCGGACGAGTACCGCACCGTTCTCCAGGTGCGGACCCGAGACTGGAAGTACGTATCTGGCTGTCAGGAGCATATGCCTCTCCGATGTCGCTCAAGGTCGGGGTGTCAATCTTACCTCAGCAGGCGAAAGGGAGCCGCCGACGCGTGGCATCCGTTACCGGATACTCACTTCACAGCGACATGGACCGCGACGATGCCGCCCGTGAGGTCCTTCCATGATATCGCGGAGAAGCCCGCCTCCCTCAGCTCTGCAGCCAGCTCGGCCTGCGAGGGGAAGTTCCGTATGGAGTCGTTGAGATAGACGAAGGAATCCCTGTCTCCGCCGGAGAGGGCACTGCCGACGGCCGGGATCACGTTCCGGAGGTAGAAGTGGTAGACGCTTCTCCAAGGGGCGAAAGGGGGCCTTGAGAACTCGAGCACGACGTAACGGCCGGCGGGCTTGAGCACCCTTCTGACCTCGGAGAAGTTGGCTCGACGGTCCGGCAGGTTGCGGACGCCGAAAGCGACCGTCACGACATCGAACGAGGAGTCCTCGAAAGGAAGGTCTTGGGCGTCCGCTTGCCGGAAGGACACCTTCGTGGGACCGGTGTGCCGGGCCGCCTTCTCTTCGGCTATCCGGAGCATGTCGGGCACGAAGTCGGTGCCGACCACCTCGTCCGCCACGCCCTGTCGAGCCAGAGCGAGAGTCAGGTCACCCGTCCCGGCACAGAGGTCCAGCGCCCTGCAGCCAGACTCCAGATGCGCCTCCGCGACGGTGGCACGCCGCCACAGACGGTCTATGCCCAGGCTGGAGAGACGGTTGAACGCGTCGTAACTGTCAGCGATGCCCGAGAAGATGCCGTGCACGCGTTCGGCCGTGGGCTGACCGGGAGGTGGCTTCGTCCTCCCGTCCTCTTGTGACATCAGGCCTCCGTATGCTTGCTCATCACCTGCGACACTGCAGGTCGTCGTAGGTTGAACAGATTAGCGAGATTCTCCCTCACCCACAACACGAACACCGCCCATACGTGTCTCGGTCCTGCGTAAGCAGGCCAGTTGAGCTCGGTCTTCTCGCAAACCGTGGACTCGCTGAGGCGGTCCATGTCCCCCTTGAGGGCAAGGATCCGCTCGTCGCGCAGAGCAGGGTCCCCCTCCATGATCGCGTCTATTCGCTCCATGGCCTTGCGCGCCTGCACTATCCGCTCCTCGGTGCGAACAGCCACCTCGGGCTCGATGATACCAAGACGTCCCTTGAGGCGGTTGAGGTGGAGCCCCACCTCATAGGTCACATCCACCATCTCCTGCTGAGGAAGCGCCTCGCTCTCGTAGTTCATTATGTAGCGCCATGAGGGCTGGACCAGCAGACGACGATGCTCTTCGAGCGTGGTCGCCAGACGACGGTAACCGTACGTCTCGGGGTCGTCGAAGACCTTCGAGCCGGGATCGAGGAAAGGAGCCATCGGAGAGGAGAAGCAGAGCAGCCTCTTGTCACCTCCTACGGTGTCGTAGAGGTCTTCGATGGCGGCTGTCGTATCGAGGACGGAACCGGCGTCCTGGCCGGGTATCCCGGTCATGAAGTACAGGTCGAAGCGCTTGCAACCGTTCCTGAGGGCCGCTGCGACCGATTCGTGCACGTCGGCCAGCGTGTAGTGGCCCTTCCCGAAAAGCCGCCTCAGTTCGTCGTCGTGGGTCTCCAGCGATATCTCTACGGAGTAGTCGTCCAGGTGGGCATCGAGGAACTCGTAGAACTCCTCTTCAGGAGGTCTGAAGAACTCGAAGCCTATGGGATTGCGCAGGCCTATCCTCGACAGTCCCTTCACGAAGGCGGAGACGTAGTCGGGGCCGGCCTGCAAAAAGTCGTTGAGCACGAATATCGGACCGGGGATATAGCGCTGCACGTGCTCGATGTCGCGCACAAGGAGTTCCGGGTCGCGGAAGGCGACCTTCTCGCGCCCATAGTGGGTGCGGAAGGAGTAAGCCGAGCCACCACAGGTGGCACAGGAGTGCGTGCAGCCCCGGCAGGTGAGCGAAGCACAGACCGGATAGTGCAGCCAGTCGCGGAATGGGACGACACCCATTATGTCCCGATAGCGTATTACGGCCTTCATGTTGAAGGAGTAGTCGAGGGAGATGGCGTCCATGTCGTCGGGCACCCACTCCAAGGGGTTGACCACGACGGAGCCATCGGCGGTCTTGTAGGTGAGGTTGGGTATGTCGTCGAGTCGGCCCTTGCTCTTCAGGGCGGACATGAGCCGCGTCATCGGCTCTTCCGTCGAGTCCCCTCTCACCACATAGTCGACGCACGGGTAGCTGACCAGTTCTTCATGGAAGAAGGATGCGGAGAGCCCACCGAAGATCACGGGCGTGTCCGGATGGGTCTTCTTGCATATCTTGGCGATCTCGACCGACCCGTGGGCATGAGGAAGCCAGTGGAGGTCGATGCCGAAAGCCACCGGGTCCATCTTGCGGATAGCCGCCTCCACATCGAAGTCCGGACGGTTGAGCATGAGCACGGCGAGGTTGATGATGCGGACCTTGAGCCCATGGCGCTCCATGTACTCGGCCATCGTCGTGAAGCCCAAGGGATACATCTCGAAGACGGGACTGGATGGGACCATGTCTGAGACCGGACCGAACATTATGGAGCGCTCGCGGAAGTCGTAGACGCTCGGAGCGTGTAGGAGAACGAGGTCCACTCTCGACATAGGCCAGGCATCCTTCGTCGTCGCGGATATCAGGTTCGAAGGGGGGTCGACACACCCCGGCGGACCCGGCGGGTCGTCCGGTCCTTCGTGATGACATCTATATATTCTAGCGGCCGGGGAGAAGACCTGCATCGATAATAACTAACAGACTGCCTTGCCAGACGCTGACAGGGCACAGGACGTGGCGCAAGACGAGCGTGGGGCCCGCATCCTGGACGATGCGAGCCCCACTGCATCTGACGTGACGGATCACGCCTGATGACGAATCACGCGCCTTACGGCAGACCCTTCAGCAGCAACTCCCAGCCCTTGCCGGCTGTCCAGTACGTGCTGTCGTCGCCGTTCCAGTAGGTCGCGTCACCGTGGCAATCGATGCACACGGAGTCGAGGTTCTCAGCAGCGATGTTGGTCGACGTGGTGAGCTGTGAACCAGTCTCAGCCCAGCGACCGTCGCCGATGAAGGTATCGGTCGTGACCTCGGAGGTGACGCTGCGGTACCAAGCCTGGCTGTAGTTGGCCAGGTCAAGGTTCATGGCAGAGTCACGGAGGTCGCCGGCGGCAACAGGCGTGCCGTCGTAGTCGACACCGTAGATCTCGTCCTTCAGCATGTTGGCACCAAGCGTACGGTGCGGCCAGCTGAAGCCACCGTCGATGCACTGACCGGAAAGGCCCGTGACCGCGGAGGTGTGGATGTAAGCGCTCCACATGAAGTTGGTCTTGCCTTCGGTGTTCCCGCTGTAGGTAGCAGGATCGTAGGGCTCATAAGCACCGTTGGCGGCAAGAGTGGAAGCGTTCACGCCGTGGCACTGGTTGCACGAAGAAGCGCCTGAATGGCAGTTGCGACAGTGCGGACCGTAGTTGTCGTCCGTGCCCGTCGTAGCATCACCAGGGTTGTTTTCTGTCCCACCCGGGGACAGGTACATCGTGCGTGCTCAATGGCGAGGCTGCGCATCGTGGCTGTAGGCCACCGTATACGTACCGACCGAAGAGTTCACGGTCGGATCCGGATACCATACGGTAGCCTGCTGCGTGGATGCACCGGCAGCGCCGTCATGGCAGTCAGTGCAGAACTCGGAGAGCGCCAGGAAGCCGCTCGGGCTGCCCCACGGATAGCCGGCATCAGGATCGTTGTCCTGGATGCCGCCGTACGCGGCGTCGGCAGGGCCGAGAGGCTCATCCCAATCGATGGCCAACTTGTTGTAGCCCTCTTGACCGGTGGAGCCGGGAGCAGAGCCGGTAGTGGTGTCGGAGACACCGTTCTCGGCGTTGTCCGGGTTCTTGAGAAGCAGGAAACGGCCGGTCGGCCAGATCGGCTTCTTCATGGTCTTGCGGACTCCAGATACGTCCTTGGTGATGACGAAGTTACCTTCTACCGGGGTGATGCCCCAGAACGTGCCGGCACCTACGCCAAGGCTGCCAAGGTCGTAGTAACCACCAGACATGGTACCTCCTGCAGCGAGGAACGCTGCGGTACCGTCAGCACCGCCCGGCAGGAACGGCTGCAC
>CAYWAF010000063.1:0-8994 GCA_964456355.1 uncultured Eubacteriales bacterium
TTGATAACCATACTCATAGCGATAGCCTTCATAGTCGCGCTGGTGACTTTCCTGGCGGCTGCGCTCGTGCAGTTCGCCAACACGCTTCCCACCTATCAGGACAGCTTCCAAAGCGTCGTGACGCAGGTGGAGAAGACTGCCGAGGGCTTCGGTGTGACCATAGCCGAGATAAACGTCAAGGAGTTCCTCGACCCCGCCAAGGTGACGTCCTTCGCCGCAGCGATGGTGGCAGGCCTCTTGGATCTGCTCTCCAACACGTCGCTCCTGCTCCTCCTCATCCTGTTCATGCTGATCGATGCGTTGGGGTTCGGTGACAAGATAGAGGCAGCGCTGGGCAAGGACAGCGCCGTGCTCGCCGGCTGGACCGACTTCGCCGTGGACACGCGCAAGTACCTGATAATCACTGCCTGGACCGGCGCGCTGGTAGGCATCGTGAACGCCATCCTCTTGTGGATGCTTGGCGTGGACTTCCCGATCCTTTGGGGCGTGCTGGCCTTCCTCTTCAGCTTCATCCCCAACATCGGTTTCATGCTCTCGATGATCCCGCCCGCGCTGCTCGCGCTCCTCGAGTTCGGATGGGTCAAAGCGCTCATCGTCGTGGCCGGCTACATCATCATCAACGCCGGTGTGGACAACATACTCAAGCCGAAGGTCATCGGGGATGATCTGGACCTGTCCGTCGCCACGACCTTCACGTCACTCGTCTTCTGGGGCTGGGTCTTGGGGCCGCTGGGGGCAATCCTTGCTGTCCCACTCACGCTACTCGTCAAGCACGTGCTGCTGGGCCCCGGAAAGGACAGTCGTTATCTTGCGGTGCTGATGGGGCAGAAAGCCGTGTCGCCCTCGGAGGAGGGCATTTGACCTTGCGAAAGGCGCAGGGCCGTCCTCGACGGCTCTTGCACGGGTATTGTATTGAAAGCGTAGGAGGTCGCGCTCGAAGCGCGAGATCAAGGAGGTCTCAAGATGGAGGAACGCATGTTCGGGCAGTACCGGGCGGGTGAGTACATCGGCATACCCGGTCGTGTGGATGCCTACAAGGGCGTCGATGCCTCAGGAGCCGATGTGACGATAATGACCGCTCAAGTCCGTGCAGCCGGCGACGCGGAGCGTTTCGCTGAGAGAGCTCAGACGGCTGCAGCGCTCCAGCATCCTGATGTGGCCAGGGTGCGCGAATGGGGACAGGAGGGCGACACGTTCTACGTCGTCCAGGACTGGGTCGCAGGTGCGAACCTGGACACTGCTACGGCCGACGGTCCGCTGTCGGCCGAACGTGTGGCCAAGATAGGCATGCAGGCTGCTGCCGCGCTGTCAGCCGCACATGGCAACGGCCTGGTCCATGGCGACCTGCGCACCCAGGACATCATCATCACGGAGGGAGACGACGTCACCATCGTCGGCTTCGGTGCTCCGGCCACCGCCGATGCCACCGTCCTGCCTCAGGACGCTCCGCCGGAGGCGGCACATTTCATGAGTCCGGAGCAGGCGCGCGGCCAGGTCGCCACCTCCAGGTCCGACATCTACGGACTCGGCGCCATCCTCTACAAGGCGGCCACGGGAAGGTTGCCCTTCGATGCGGCCACGGGCATCGCGGTCGCCGCTCTGCACGCCGAGACGCCCGTGGAGGCCCCGCGTAAGGTCAACCCCAACCTTCCCCCGTCGCTGGAGAACGTGATCATGAAGGCGATGGAGAAGGACCCCGAGCGCAGATACGGCTCTGCGGAGGAGATGCGTCAGGACCTCGAGCGTGTCGCACAGGGCGCGGCAGTGGCTCCGCCTCCTCCGGTGGTGCCCCCGGTCGAGAAGAAGAAGAGTTCGTGGTGGCTGTGGCTGCTCGTCATCGCAGTCGTTCTTGGGTTGGTCGGCGTGGCGTATGCCCTCGGGTTCTTCGGCGGAGGCGTCGAGGTGCCCGACGTCGTCGGGCAGGAACTCGAAGCGGCGACGACCACGCTCGAAGGAGCCGGCTTCGAGGTCGGCGAGGTGACCTACAAAGAGGACTACGACACCGCGAAGTTCGAGGACGGTCAGATCGTCGAGCAGGACCCGGAGGCCGGCAGCAAGGCACGTGAGGGGTCGAAGGTGGACCTGGTGCTTGCCGGGAGCGAGTTGGTGGAGGTGCCGGACCTCAAAGGCAAATCGGAGAGCGAGGCCATCGTCGCCATCAAGGACGCGGGCTTCGAGTTGGGCGACGTGCGCCGTGAGGCCAGCGACGAGGTGGACGCAGGCATGGTCATAGACCAAGCGCCCTCTGCCGGCACGGAGGCCCCGAAGGGCAGTCCGATATCGATATCGGTCTCCCAGGGCAAGGAGACGGTCACCGTCCCCAACGTGGTGGGCCTGTCGCAAGCCGACGCCACCACGCAGATCGAGAGTGCCGGACTCAAGGTGCGGGTCACCGAGGAATACGACGACAATGCTCCCGCGGGTCAGGTCACCGAGCAGTCGCCTGACGGCGGCGTGACCGTCGATTCGAACACGGTCATAACCATCACCGTGTCGAAGGGCAAGCAGACCGTGGAGATGCCGAACGTCGTAGGCATGACCGAGACCGATGCGACCGACGAGCTCGAGGACCTCGGACTCCGAGTCACTGTGAACAACGCTCCCGACGCTGCCAACGTCGGCAAGGTCATAGCCCAAGACCCGGCGATGGGAGCCGTGCTGTCCCCGGGCACTCGTGTGACCATAACGGTGGGCGTCACCCCGTGAGGTCGTGACAAGCATGAGACCATGTGTGGCCCGGCATATGTTCGGGCCGCACGCGCATCATGGATGCATGAGGAGGTAACTGATGGTCGAGGGTGCTGGAAGCAGTGGAGACACGGACGCCGAGAAGGCGGAGGAGTACGACATAAGCAAGGACGGTTCCCTCTCGGCCAGGCTCCGTGACCCGGAGCGGAGGGTGGAGTTGATCGCGACCATACTCATGTCCATCGCGGTGGTGGCGTCAGCCTACTGTGCGTGGCAAGCCACTCGCTGGGGTGGCGTGCAGGCGGTGGCGTTCGCTGATGCAGCTGCTGCGCGTGTGGAATCCAGCAAGGCCATGGCTCGCGGCACGCAGCAGGCGGCATACGATGCCAGCTCTCTCCTCCAACTGCTCGTCGCATACAGCGAAGGTGACGAGGAGGGCGCGCTGAAGCTCAAAGAACACTTCCTTCGCGAAGAGTTCGCTGTGTACGTGGACGAGTGGTTGGCCATGAAGCCCTTCGACAACCCTGACGCGCCCAGGACGCCGTTCGACCTGGAGGACTATTCGAACGCAGAGATCGAACGTTCAGAAAGGCTTCTGGAGGTGGCTTCGAAGAAGTCCGACGAAGCCAAGGACGCCAACCAGACCGGAGACGATTACATACTCGCCACGGTCTACTTCGCCACGGTGCTTTTCTTCTCCGGAGTCGCCACCAAGTTCTCGCAAAGACCGCTCCAATGGTTCGTGTTGGTTCTGGCGACCGGTGGCCTCATGTTCGGCTTCTATCGCGCTCTGGCGCTGCCGTTCCACTAAGAGCATGCCGGGTGGCGCATGACCTCCCTCCATCTCTGAAGACCAGGAAAGGCCGGGAGGATTCCCGGCCTTCCTCTCTTTGCGTGGACGGTCAGACGCCTCCGTCAGCCTAATCCTCGTCACCGAACATCTCCTTCAGCTTCGCTTCGTCCTCGTGGGACAGGGAGGTCTTGAGCACCTTGCCCTTGTAGTGGCTCAGCGCCTCTTCGACCTTGTCCGGGACCACTTTGGATATGAGCATGAAGACTGCGGAGCCGCCTTCCGGTATGGACTCCTTCACCTCATCGATGAAATCGTCGTCTATGCCGTAATCGGCCAGACTCCCGCCGAGTGCTCCGGCGGCCGCACCGATGGCCATACCGAGCCACGGAGCCCAGAACAACATGCCTATCAGCAGGCCCCAGAACGAACCACTGAGAGCTCCTGCACCTGCCAGGTTGACTGCCTGCTTGACCTTCACCTTGCCGTCCGGGCGGCGCTTCACCACGACCAAGTCCTCCAGGCCGAGCAGGTGTTCCTTCTGGAGTTTCTCCAGTTCCGCCTTGAACTGGTCTGCAGTATCCAGGTCATCGAACGCGACCACTACAAGATCACTCATGCCATCTCCTCTCTCTCTGAATGTGACGTCTATCAAGCGTGCTTGAACTATGTACCCCATCACGGCATGCCACTTGCGGGGTAATATGAGATGTCAGTGTCCTTTTTCTTGGGAGGTCTGTTGCTGAGAAGAGTGCCTTGCATAGCATCGGCGGCCATGCTCGCGTCCGCATTCCTGCTCGTGGCCAGCGTGGCTCCCGCATGGGCTGCCACTTATACATCCGATACCTACGAGTCCGATGACACGCCTTCGCAGGCGCGCGACATGACCGCGCATCTGGAGCCGGGCAAAGCATACTTCGGCGCAGATCCCTACACAGAGCACCATACCTTCGACTCCGTGGACGACGACACCGCCTCCTCCGATGAGGACTGGGTGAGGTTCACCGTGCCTGAGGTGGGCGAGGGACTCGCGCTGTATCCGTACCTCATCGAGGCGGTCGTCGACGATGCTGCTGACGGTCAGGTCCCCGTGGTCGACCCGGTCATAGAGGTCTATGGCCCCGGCATCCCGACGACATGGACCGCCCCGGGTGACCTGGAAGAAAGCTCGCAGACCCCCGGGCTGACGGAGACCGACCCCCTCGCCGTCTCTGCAGGCGATGACGGCGAATGGTTCGAGGGCAGAGGGGCCAGTGTGGCGTTCGTCCCCCCTGCGGCCGGCACCTACTACGTCAGGGTGCGCCCTTTTTACATGTATGCCGGCGGTGACGAGCCGGGCTTCCGCGACGGCGTGGGCGGCTATACGCTAAGGCTCAAGATAGGTCACATGACCAGGGTGGCGGGCAAGGACCGCATCCTGACGGCGGTCGCTGTCTCCCAGGAGCGCTTCCGCACGGGGGAGGCGCCTGTGGTCGTGATAGCCAGTGGCTACTCGTTCGCGGACGCGCTCTCGGGCAGCACGCTCGCCGGTGCCCTCGACGCTCCCATGCTCCTGACGCGCCCGACCTCCCTCCCGAACGCGGTCGAAGACGAGATCGCGCGACTGGGAGCCAAGGAGATATACATCCTCGGTGGCACCGGTGCCGTGAGCGGTGCGGTGGAGGCCCGCTTGAACTACCTGGTCGGAGCCGCCAACGTGCACAGGGTGGCAGGCACGGGCAGGATACAGACTGCGGCGGAGGTGGCCTACGCGGCGGAGGATGTGGCAGGTGTGTCGAAGTTCGCCTTCATCGCCAACGCCTACACGTATCCGGATGCGCTCTCCGCCTCTCCGATGGCCGCGCACAACACCGCGCCGATACTGCTCACGCGCTACGGCTCCTTGGCGACGGCGACGAGCGATGCCATAAAGACCCTCGGGATCACCGACGTGGTGATAGTAGGCGGCACAGGAGCCGTCTCTCCGGCCGTGGAATCACAACTGAGAGCGCTTTTGGGCGGCTCCTCGCACGTGAAGCGCATAGGTGGCGTGACCAGGTATGAGACTTCGAGCGAGTTCGCTATCTGGGCCACTGATGCGGAAGGCGGCGGTTCGGAGGTGGGGACCCCGGCCAACCCCTCGGCGCTACGCGCGCTCGACTACGACCGCATCGCGATAGCGTCCGGCGAGAACTATCCTGACGCGCTCGCCGGCGGCGTCTTCTGCGGTCTCAGTTCAGCGCCCGTGCTGCTCACTCCCTCCAACTCGTGGTCCGCATACATCCATGACTATGACTCGACGGCCCTGCCGAACCCGAGCAGGACCTATTACAGCGCAGGGAGTCTGGCGATCCTGCGCTCGTATGCGATAGGCGGAGAAGGCGCGCTCAGTGACAGCGTGTTGATAAGCGGAGACATATTGACGGGGCTCTACTTGAGCGGAGAATAGGCGAGGACCCGACCTCGGGAGGTCAGCGTGATGCAGACGAGATGGAGTCACATGAAGACGTTCATCGCGGTCTTTGCGGCACTGGCCGTCATGGCTGCTGCCATGGCGGTGCAGGCGATGGCAGCCACGGACCTCGGCGACGATATCCCACAAGCCGACAGCCTGGCTGCGTTGTCGGCGACGTTCGGGGAGACGCTGGATGCCAACACGGACAAGGACGACGTCCTCTACATCGACCTCACGAAAGGTGAGTATCTGCTGTTCGAGATGACCGGAGCGTCCGGCACTGACTTCGACATAGACATCTTCTCCCCGACTGCGACGACGGTCGACTCCTCCGACCCGGCCTACGAACTTCCCGTGGGCTCCAGCCGCACGGACACATATCCCGAGAAGGTCGTCTTTCAGGCTCTCACGACAGGTAGGCACTACGTCGACCTCTGGGCCTACATGGGCTCGGGAGCATACACATCCACTTGGTCCACCTCGGCGGCTTCTGCCGATGACGACATCCCCGGCGTCCCGCTTCCCGCCTCTCCGGTCGCAGGGAAGTTCGACACCATAACAGACTGGCGTGACGTCTACAGCACCTCTCTGGCAGAAGACCAGTACCTCGAGCTCACCCTCACCGGCGATCCGGGCACCGACTTCGACCTATACCTATGGAGCCCGGATGCGACATCCGTCATCAACGTGGGCATCTCGCCCTATGTCGCCGTCTCCAACGAGACGAACTCTTCCAACGAGTCCATCACCTATCTGTGCCCTCCGGGCGGAGGAGGCACCTATTACATAGAGGTCTACGATTTCAACACCGGCTCGACGGGCGGCGGTGATTACACGCTCACGTGGAAGAAGACGATGCCGGACGTGGCGCGCTTGTACGGGCAGAACCGCTACGACACCTCTCTTGCCATCAGTCGCTCGGACTTCACCTCTGCCGACTACGTCGTCCTGGCGACCGGGGCGAACTATCCCGATGCGCTGGCGGCCTCCGGCCTCGCCGGGCTGCTTGACTGTCCCGTCATCTTGCTGCCTCAGACGGAGTCGATGCCCTTCGACACGCTCCAGGAGATCTATCGCCTGGGCGTGAAGAAGGCCTATGTGGTGGGCGGCACCGGCGTGGTACATCCCGCCATACCCATAGACCTCCAACTCGCAGGCTACGAAGTGGAGCGCTTGGCGGGGGGCGACCGCTATGCGACCGCTAGGGCCGTTGCCGACGAGATGATCGAGCTGGGAGCCACCCCGGACACCGCCTTCCTGGTATCGGGGCAGAGCTTCGCCGATGCGCTCTCGGTCTCTCCTTACGCTTTCGAGCAGGGCTACCCGATCCTGCTCACGAGGCCGACCTCCCTTCCCGACGTGACGAAGACGTTCATAGAGCAGAATGCGATCGATGACGTGATCGTCGCTGGAGGCACCGGCGCGGTCTCCTCCTCGGTGGCTGCTGTTGTGGACGGTCTGCGCTCCGGCGCGGTCGACGTGCATCGTGAAGGCGGCATAGACCGCTATGAGACAGCCGCCAAGGTCGCGAAGTACTGTGCCGACACCAGGGGCTGGGCCACCTGGGACTACGTCGGCGTGGCGACAGGAGCGAACTTCCCCGATGCGCTCTCCGGCGGCGCTGCCTGTGGCACGCGAGGAGGGACGCTTCTGCTCACCCGCCCCACGTCCCTGCCGAACGTCACGAGGACGACGATGGAGAGCAAGAGTGCCTCCATCGACATGACGCTGCTGTTCGGAGGCACCGGTGCGGTCTCCGACGGCGTGAAGAACGCCATCGAGGACGCCATGCAGTAGCAACGCAGGGGGCGTGGGCGGCTTTGACGCCTCCTTGACCCTCTGATGGCCGGTGGGTACTATTGTCCGGCACTCAGACGGCCAGGTAGCTCAGCTGGTAGAGCAGAGGACTGAAAATCCTCGTGTCGGCGGTTCAAGTCCGTCCCTGGCCACCAGCGACACGACGAAGGCCCCGCCTGTCCGGCGGGGCCTTCTTGACTCCCGACCCCTGTCTTCACTTCCGGTCGAGGGCGTGCGTTCGTGCCGTTTCTACCTCAGGCCCAGTTTGCGAGCGACGCTCCAAGGCCGCCAGCCCCGGGAATCGTACATGCGCTTGGCCACCTCGGCGTTGAACACCGGGTTGAAGATCTTGTAATCACCCACGCGGGGCGTGGCGTAAGT
The DNA here is from genome assembly GCA_964456355.1 of uncultured Eubacteriales bacterium. Taxonomy (GTDB): domain Bacteria; phylum Actinomycetota; class Coriobacteriia; order Anaerosomatales; family CAYWAF01; genus CAYWAF01. The sequence continues at coordinate 8,091 of CAYWAF010000063.1, forward strand.
CACAGGCTTCGGACGGTACCAGCCCGGCCTGTTGCCGATGTACTCCCTGGTCTCATAGACCTTGATCGGCCCGTAGGACCAGTGTGAAGGATGCGAGCCACTGAGGCCCTTCCGGATATACCAACCGTTCCGTACGCCCAGATACCTGCCGTTGGCGTAGGTCCGGACGAGCCCGAAGCGCCATGGCTGGCCTGTCAGGGTGTAATGCTCGCGAATCTTGGGGTTGTTGACCTCGGCGGCACTCCACGTGCCGTACATCCGCTTGCCGCCCTGTATCTGGAACAAGCCGGAACAACGCGGGTTACGGTCGTTGACGGGGTTGAGACCGCTCTCGCCTGCAGCGACCAGGATCGCTTGGCGGACGCGTGCCTTCTCGGCGGGGGTGCTGTAACCCCAGCCTGCTCGCTGAAGGGCCATCTGGACCATGTAGGCCTGTTCGGGCCGTGCGTCCACATACGACTCTATGCGGGCTCTGTACGACCCTGCGCATGCAGGGGCCGCCATGCTCAAGACGAGCGCAGCTGTGATGGCCGATATCATCGCGAGACGTACTTTCATGCATTCCCTCCTTGATGGGCTACAGGACTGCTGCCGCACGCGAACGGAAAGCCGGCGCGCAGCGTCGGTCACCGTTGAGCGTTGGGGATGAAGATGCGACAGCGGGTGTCACGGATCCTCCGTGACGGTGCTACACCGTATGGTGCAGCGATGCGATATGCCGTTCTCCTGCCGGTGTGGGTCTCGGTACCTCTAGGCTTGCTATGTATCGGCCTTGTTGACTTGGCCGTTCGGCTGCGGTTGACGAAGTGGCTTCATGCCACTACCGAGGTAGGCCCAGCGTACCGGCAACGGTCGGATACTCTAGCACCTATTGTGCCGAAATGCACGCCTCGAGTCGTGAAAG
>CAYWAF010000064.1:0-8633 GCA_964456355.1 uncultured Eubacteriales bacterium
TGCGCGGGTCCGGGTCGAGTCCCTCTGCGTGCCTGAAGAACGTCTCGTTGGTCTCCCACTCCGACGAGACCACTTCCTGCGGTTGCATGGGCCATGGTGGAGGAGTGTCTTTCTCGAAGAAACGGACGTCTATCCGCAGCGAGTCATGGCTGTCGCTCTGAAGGATGTAGCCGGTCCGTGTCGAGTCGACGATGTGGTAGTCCGGATATGCCTCGTCCACCAGCGGTTTGATCGATGCCATCACCCGCGACTCGCTCCAGACGAACCTCCCCACGAAGAAGAGAGGACATGCACATGCGACCAACAGCAGCGAGACGACTATCACGATGGCGACCGTGATGCGACGTCTCGTCCAGAAGGATGCTTTCTGAGGTGGCTCCGGCAGTGGCACAGGGGTCACGTCGTCGCCTGCGGGACCCCTTCGAGAAGCCGCCTCTGTCATGTCGTGTCCGCCGCTCATATCCATTCCGGGTCGCGGATCGTCCTCTCGTCGTCGACGTTGCCCGTGTTGAGCGTGGAGGCCGGTTCGAGCATGAGGACGTGGGCCTCCGTCTTGGCCACGGGACGATGCTCGACCCCTCGGGGGACTATGAAGAACTCGCCCTCGGAAAGCGAGATGGTCCGGCCCCGAAGCTCGATGTCCAACGAGCCCTTGAACACGAAGAAGAGCTCGTCCTCGTCATCGTGATGGTGCCACACGAACTCGCCGAGCAACTTGGCCAGTTTGACGTACTGGCCGTTCAACTCTCCGACGATCTTAGGCTTCCAGACCTCGTCGAACAGGGCGAACTTCTCCTCCAGATCCACCTTCTCCATCATCAGTCTCCCTTGATGTCATATGGCGCCATGCATGCCCAGAGATGTATGCCTTGTGTGCCTTCGTCGTCCGAGGATACCTGACGGAGGTCTTCTGCCAGAAGAAGCGTTCTGTATATCCGTTCGCCGTGCTGGTCAGCGGCTTCGCACTTGTCGTGTTGAGATAGCACGTGTGTCGAGGCCGTGCCCGTCTTCAGAGACGACTCACTTGAAGATCACATCTTTGAAGATGATCATGGAGGCCACGCCCAGCAGCACCCATCCGAAGACCTGCTTCAGGGTGTGTGACTTCATGCGTTCGGCCATCAGTCTGGAGCCGAGTTGACTGCCCAGGAACACAGCGAGCACCGTGGAGATCCATACGCTCCACTGTGGGTGGGCTGCCGTTGCCAGATGCGAAACGAAACTCGACGTCCCGGAACAGGTGACTATGAAGGCGGATGTCGCCGCCGCCGTCTTGGCCTCTAGCCCTGCGATGTAGAGCAGGGGCACGACGAACGATCCTCCACCTCGTCCGATCAGCCCGGCGACGGTTCCCAGTCCGCTGCCAGCTGTCACTCCAAGAACGGTCTGCCCCCGTGGTGTCATCTCACCGCGTTCGGGCTTCCAGCCGGAGAGCATCAGTATGGCTGCTGCTGCTGTGAACAGCGCAAAGAACACCAGCAATGGCTTGGTCGGCAGTTGGATGTTGAGCCATACCCCCAGCGGGGCGAAGACGATCATCGTCAAAGCGAAGGGGACAGCGACCCTCCATGCGATCAGTCTCTTGCGTCCGTAGATGACTGCTGCTGAGCCGCTGTTCACCATATTCAACAACATTCCTAGGGGGACAGCCTCCGTCTTGAAGTCCATTCCCATCCAGAACAAGATAGGGATATACAACTGTGAGCCGCCCATTCCCAGCATCGAGAAGATGACGGCGATGACGAAGAAGACCGGTGGAACCAAGTAGAGAGTGTTCACTTAAGACGATTCCTGCCAACAAGCAGTTTGCGTAGTTTTCCGGGTAACAGCTCTCCCGTCAGATCGGCATAACCCCCCTTGAAGATACGCACGTTATCGAAGCCCTGCGCCTGTAAGTAGGCGAAAGCCACTCCTGCACGGTCAGCGCTGGAGCAGAATGTGGCAACCAGTCCGTCTCGGGGGACTTCGTCCAAGCGGTCTGGCAGCTGATTGACAGGGATATGCAGTGCGAATGGCAGAGCGATATGGTCTACCTCGGCTTTTGTGCGTACGTCTAACAAGACGGCTTCTTCATCAGCCCATCGTTCGAAAAAAGCTGCGGGTATGATCTTGTGTTGTCCCGTACTCCAGTAATCAAAGTCCAGGCCTCTGAGCCACGAGGCAAAAGCATCTTCAGGCAATTCTAGCTCCTTTCCCTCTCGGTCACAGTCTCTACCTGTCGTCAGCCAGTCTGTTTCGTGCCTCTGACCGCGACGAAAGCACCCTTTCCATAGTCATCCAGAATGGTTTCTGGCGGAAGTCCGGGAATCAAGGCCTGTCGGACCTCCTCGATCCGGAAGCCTGCTTCTTCGAGATGGTCCAGGACTGTCGGAGTGGAGAAGAAGGTGGCGTGTCCATAGAACTTGCTCTGCTCCTTTTCTGCTGCGTATCGTCTGCCCAGCTCGCTCTCTCCGTCCACGAATCCGACGATGATGTGCCCGCCCGGCCTCAACACCCTGAACGCTTCTTTGAAAGACTCGACGACATCATCGACGAAGCATATCGTGGTCACCATCAGCAAGAGATTGAACTTGCCGTCGGGGAAAGGCAAGTCCTCCGCTACACCACGGGAGACATCGATCCCTCGTCTCCTGGCTTTTGCAGCCATCGCCTCTGAGGGCTCGACACCGGTCTTTATCCCCAACGGTACGGCGAACCTACCGGAACCGACTCCCACTTCCACTCCTTCGACCTCAGGCGATGGGAGGAGTTGCCGGATGACTTCCAGTTCGGCTTCGTACAGATCTCGGTTCTTCTCGAACCATTCGTCATATGCGTCGCTGTGTTTTTCGAACGGCTCTGTTCTTGGCATATGGACTCCCTGGATCGTCGCTGACATATGTCATGGTTTTTCGAGATTCACCGTGAAAGAGATCCGGTTACCGAAAAACCTCTCTCTACGAAACCGACCGAATCGGCTGTACGTGTCACGCTGTCACGTCTCTGGAAGTGCGGATCGGCTATGACTTCGGTCACAGACAACATCCCGCCTGGCTTCAGGGCTTCGAAGATCTCTTCCATCGCGGCTTTCCGGTCGGGGATCTCTCCCAGCACCGTGACCAGTAATACCCGGTCATACCGATTCCGCTCCAGTCTTCCGTCGCCTACTCCCCCCTCTATGAAGCGGATGTTGTCCAGGCCTTCGGCCAGCGCTTTGACGCGGACCCGTCTCAGCATTCCGGCCGGGATATCGAACGCGGTCACTTCCCCGGTGGGGCTGACCCGTTTCGCTACGGGGATGGTCAGACGTCCCGGGCCACAGCCGACATCCAACACTCTCATCCCGGTCTCGAGTGCCAGATGGTCGATGATCTCGCAGGCACTGTTGTTTTTCAGGAGAGGGTTGTCCAGCTCCACGAGCCAGCTCAACCATCTGGGGCAAGGAATGGGTGACCGAAGAGAAGAGAATCTCCATATGACTGCGGCCAAGCCGAGAAAGACGACCGAGACCAGTGCGACGTAGAGAAGCAGCGACATATCATCCCTGTCCGATGAAGAGTCGACGTGCTGTGGCCATTCGAGATGCTGCTTCGGTTCAGGTGACAGCGCCGAGGATCCTACGAAGCGCTAGCCCCACGATGGAGGCGAGGCCGAACGCGGCAGGGATCGTCGCCGGTCTGGCAGGGGCCTCGTTCTGAGAGGGGTCTTGCGGAGGCGCTATCACGTCCGATGACTCCTCCTGTGCCGTCGCGTCTGGGCCATGTGCAGCGACTTCCGAGTCGTCAGTAGCGACTCCTGAGGCGACGAGGGGGGTCTGAGGTCCGACCTGCGCATCCGCAGGGGAGAGAGACCCGCTGCCCTGCGTTGAGTCTATCTGGGTGGTCTTCATGCCGGCCGGAGTGCTGGAAGGCGGAGAGATGAGGAACGATCTCTCCAAGGCGGTCGGCAGGTCTATCTCGTCGGCGCCGGAATCTCGCACGGCGCTGCCCTGGGGACGCGTCTGGCTGTCGATGTCGACGGCGACGGTCGCGCTCGGATCGGCGGAGCCCTCACATGGCGAGCCGAGCTGTATGTGGTAGTTGCTGGTGGAGGTCGGCGCTGAACTCGCAGACACGGGGTTGATGAACATCGGGTCCGCCGTGTAGTTGCCGTCAGTGTAGTTGAATCCGCTGACGTCCTGGTAGATGTCCGTGTACTGGACCCTGGACATGTAGACGTACTGACCGCCGTCGATCTCGTCGGCGGTCGTGGAGCTTCTCGCATCATCACCGTACATGATGCTGCTCAATACTCGGAGTCGGTCGAACCATGTGTTCTGGATGTACAGGCCGCCTCCACGGTCGGCACTGTTGCCGGAGAACGTGCAGAACTGGTATGTGGTTCCGAAGCCGGCTTGCAGCCGGTATTCCCCGCCACCGTCTCCTCCGGCGTAGTTGCCCGAGAAGATGCAGTTGGTATAGATCCATCTGGAGGTGTCGGCGCGATAGATGCCGCCACCGTCTCCGCTCGCGTAGTTGCCGCGGATGATCGTGCGGTCGAACGTGTTGCTGCCACCGCCTGTAGCCAAAGCGATCGCACCACCGTCTCCGCCGTTTGCACGGTTGTCCTCGAAGACGCAGTCGCTGACGGCCATCTCGAAGGTAGAACCTGTGTTGTAGAGCGCCCCACCGCTTCCGCTCGCGACGTTGTCGGAGAACGTGCAGTCCTCGAGGGTCCAACGGCCGAAGGCGTGCACGCCGCTGCCGGCGGTCTGGATGCCGCCGCCGTTGCCTGTGACGCTGTTGCCGGTGACCTCGGTGCGACGGAGCGTGACGTGACTGGCCGGATCGCTGGAGTAGATGCCCGGATGGTTGTCGCTGATCGTCGTGTCTTCGATGACGAGATGGTCGCCTCCGGCGCCGTCGTGTTGGATGCCGGCGGCACTCATGCCGTCGATGACGCACTCCTGTATCGTGACGTCGCTGCCGACGCTGACCACCCCGGTCGTGCCGTTGCTGATGGTGAACCCGCGCAGCGTCGAGTCCGACCCGGCGTCGAAGGTCACGAGCACGCCTGCTGTGTTCTCGATGGATGTGCTGCCAGCTCCGTTCACCGACTCGACGGTGATGTCCTTGCCGCCGAAGGAGATGTTCTCCGGATACGACCCGTCGGCGACGAGCACGGTCTGGCCTGTGCTCGCGGCATCTATGGCCGCCTGTATCGTGCCGTACTCGCTCGGCACGTCGATGGCATCGAAGACGGTGAGCGTCTTGTCGTTCGCGGGGTTGCCGTCGTCCATCGGGTCGCCTGTGGCCGAGGCCTCGTCGGAGAAGCTGAAGCAATACGTCAGCGTCCCGTCTCCGGCATAAGGCACGTAGACCTTCTTGGCGTAGATCTCGCCGTTGCTGTAGTCCCCGTCGGTCTTGCTCAGGTCGTCGGCCGTCACCGAGTCGTCCATGGCGAACTTCTCGTCCGCCTCGTAGGCGCCGTCGTCGTCGAGGTCTATCCAGACCCGGTCGTAGAGCGGCGCATCGTTGTTCGCGTCGGCATATTCGACGCGGAAGTAGAACGGCATGCCGCCCGCCTGGTTCTGGGGGTCGACGCCGTCATCCACGTATTCGGCCTCACCGGTCCATGTGAGCACCGGTGCCTGGTTGATGTCTTGCAAGACGCCCACGGTCTTGGTCTCCGTCTGCGAGGTGTCCGTGCCGTCACTGACCACGAAGCGGTAGAGTAGCGTGTCGTCACTCTGTCGAGTGAGCTTCGTCGTGTACGTGTAGCGCTTGCCGCTCGTGTAGTCGCCGCCGGCCATGGGTGTCATCGTGGCCGACTCGCCGCTCTCGAACTGCCCGTCGTCATCGGCGTCGATGTAGATCAGCGGAGAGCCTCCCGAAGGCGCTTCACCGTCAGCATCGCGATACGTGATGCGGAACTCGTAATCCGTGTCATCGGTCGTCCCGCCGTTCGGGAAGACGCCGTCGTCGTAGTAGCCCGTGTCGCCTGTCCACGACAGTTCGGGCACGGCGTTGGCCACGTGCACCGTCCTGGTCTCGGATGTCGAGGGGGAGAAAGCCCCGTCGGAGGCCTCGAAGTGGTAGGCGATCGTGTTGTCTCCCGCCTTGGTCAACTGGACGTCGACGTAGTAGATGATTCCATCGTAGTAGGTTACTTCGAGTGGGTCCACAGGATCCATCGTCACGGTCTCGCTGGCGTCCGCGCAGTCCCCGTCGTCGTTGCGGTCGATGCGCAGCGTGACGAACGTGGGCGCATCGTTGTTGCCATCGGTGTACTCGACCCTGAACCTGAACGTGCCCTCGACGGTCGTCGTGCCTGGGCTGCAGCCGTCGTTCTCGTAGCCGGGCTCCCCGGTCCAGTCGAGTATGGGTCTGAGCCCGTAGTCCTTCCATAGCGTGCGTGCTATGCGCACGCCTCCTCCACCATGGCATCCCGAACACAAGTTGCCACCGCTTCCCACACGCCAGTACATGGCATCGCTCATCGCGAGGGTGACGTCACGTGGTTCGGGGAGAGTCAGGGCGCTCCATGTCGAGACATCGTCGTTGAGGTAGTAGACCTCCATCCCCGGCGTGCGCGTCACGGTGTCACTGATGAGTGAGCCGTCGTGGATCATCGCCATGCGGGTGGAGCCGTGGACGTTGTGGCAGGTCACGCACTGGGTGCCACTCGTCCTTGAGGTGCCCCAGTCCGGCGCCCATGTGAGTCTTCCTTCGTCCAGGTGGAGTTTGTGCATGTTGTATTGCCATGTGCCGTGGCCGGAGTGATAGAAGCCGGCGTCCTTCCAGAAGTTGGTGCGCCGGGCGGACGGCGTGCTGGTCCCGTTGGGCGCCTCGGTGGTGAACGGGTACGGGTCGTGGCAGCCGCTCTGCGTGCACAAGCGATAGTTGTCTGCGCTGTTCGTCGTCCCGGACGGTCTTGGCACCAACATCGGGTCGTTCCCGCTAACGAGGTCGAGGCGATATCCGGTCCGGTAGTCGTCCGGCGTGTCGGTCGCGGTGAAGGTGCGACGCTCTCCGTCGATGTGCGGTTGCTCGTAGTCATGACAGTCGTCGCACTCCAGGCCGGGCGCGGGATCGAAGCCGTTGCTGGGAAGGACCGTCGAGCTCGGGGCGCCGTGGCCTGTCTTGTAAAAGCCCCAGCCGGTGCCGTAGCTGTAGGTGCCGTCCTCGTCGCCGGCGACTGGAGGAGCATAGACACCGTCGATCAGCGAGGGCTCGTCGCCAGACGCATCCTCGTCACCGTCGTGGCAGCCCACGCACCAGCGCTCGTTGCCCGACTCGACCGTAGAGGTCGTGTCATAGACCTGCGAGTCCCAGTGGTCCTTGGCGCCTATCGACACGGCTCCGGAGGGAGCGATGGTGCTGTCGACGCCGTCGTAGTCGCCGCCGGGGGAATGGCACGTGTCGCAGACGTCTGTCTCGCTGAGGTCGTAGAGGCCATCACCGTTGGCGTCGGTGCCGCTCTTGAAGGTGGGGAAGAGGTCTGTCATGTGGCAGTCGGTGCAAGCGATGCCACCCGGGCCGCGAGGGTCGGAGGCATTCGTGTGTATGGCATGGGAGCCGTCCGAGCCGTGGCAGACGGAGCAGTCCGAGCCGCCGTGTCCCTGAGGAGCGTGTCCGGACGAGCCGTGGCAGTCGAAGCAGTCCTCGGTCGAAGAGTCCTTGTGTGCCGCGACGCCATAGGGGAGCTTGCGCAACACGAGGCCGGTCACCACCACCGGGTCGGCCGTCACGTCGTATGGCACGTGGCAGCCCTCGCAGAGCTGACGCACGGTCGTGATGGTCGTGCCGCCGGTGTGTTCGGTCGAGAACATGTAGATGCTGTCCGTGGTTGTGCCGTGCGTCACATGACACTCCTCGCATGGCATGCGGGAGTCCTTCGGCAGCGTCGCTCCGCTCGTGTCGGCGATCACGCGAGGACTCCACGACATCCTGTGCCCGGCCGCGTCGGCCGAACCGAGATAGTCTGTCGCCACATCAGGGCCCATGTAGCCCGGCGCGACATGGCAGGGGTCGAGACACGTGGAGATAGAGTCATCATCCGCTTCAGCAGCAATGGGCAGTGCCGCGATGAGGAGAATCGCAAGACCCAGACAGGCCACCAGGAACACGGTGGGAGCTCTCCGTTCTTGCGCACTATGACTTCGAGCGCTTCTTCCCAACGCTCTCTCCTTCGAGCCTGTGTATCGGAAGGCCGATGAGATAGATAGACAGGCAACCCGATCACTGGATCGGGCCCGTACTGCGAGCACACTCCAGCATATCAATTATCGGCATGAAGGAGGCATACTGTTAACTGTGGCGGCGATGAGCGCCCTTGGCCGTCACGTCAGGTCAGAGGACCTGGGCCCTCTCTTCTTATCGTGTCGCCGGTGTCATCCGTCAGCATTTTGCCGATACCAGCCTATCGTACGTTCTATTCGAGTCAGTCATCTGCTTACGGGTGACACCCATCAGCATGAGCGGGTAGGTGTAGATGTAGACCTGTAAAGGCTTGAAGCGCTGGTTAGCCCGACACCCGCTGCACGTACTCGACCCCCTCGATGCCCTCGAAGTCAGCGTCTTGGGTCCAGAGTGTGGCGCCGTAGGCACGGGCCGTCGTAAGTATGAGGCTGTCGGCCATGGGCAACCTGAGTTCGACGCTTATCCGTGCGGAGT
>CAYWAF010000065.1:0-8609 GCA_964456355.1 uncultured Eubacteriales bacterium
CCTGGACGGAGCCGAGTCCTTCCCGGATGCAGAGAGCGAGCGGGCACTGACCGAGCTGGTGAAAGTCGCCGAACGCATAGGGCGAAGACGCATCGCCAGAGGCGGACTGGACTTTCAGACGGTCGAGGCCAAGGTCGTGTTGGCAGAAGACGGCATCACGCCGGTGGACGTGTGCATAAGGGAGCGCACGCAGGCGACGAACATGATAGAAGAAGCGATGATACTGACCAACGAGGTCGTGGCTCGCCACATGCTCTCAGCCGACGCGCCGATGATCTACCGCATCCATGAAGACCCGGACCCCGGTGCGCTTATACCGCTCACGGCGATCCTGAAGGAGTTCGGGTACCCGGTGACCGAGATACGCGGTGCCTCTCCAGCCGCATTCCAGCGCATCATCGAGTACGCCGAAGATCGTCCGGAGCGACTACTCATCAACTCGCTTCTCCTGCGTGCGATGCAGAGAGCCCGCTACGTCGACTACCACGCTCACCATTTCGGTCTCGCCTCGCAGGCATACACCCACTTCACCAGTCCCATCCGTCGCTATCCCGACCTCATGGTCCACCGGCTCCTGAAAGCGCAACTGTCCGGCACGCTCGAGAGTGACGAGACGACATCCATGGTCGAGGAGTTGGAGTGGATATGCGAGCACTGCTCGATCATGGAAAGGGAGGCCGAGTCTGCCGAGAACGCCAGCGTCCAGGTGAAGTTGGCACAACTCATGGAGGCACATCTGGGCGAGGTCTTCGATGGCATCATCACAGGAGTGCACTCCTTCGGCATGTTCGTGCAACTGGAGAACACGGCAGAAGGACTTTTACACGTCTCGGCCATGACAGACGACCGCTACGTGCTGGACCCCGACCGCTTCATGCTCATCGGCGAGAACAAAGGGAGGGTCTTCCGTCTGGGTCAGCCCATAAGGGTGCGCATCATCAGCGTGAGCATAGTCGAGGGGCATATAGACTTCGAGTTGCCGTGAGGCGGGCATAAGCGTGGAGACGGGTCGATGTTCATGATGGCCGATCGTCCTCACAACGACCGTTCTTGTCCAGGGGAGACGATCTCAGAGAGACGATAAGACAGGCCTCACGATGCTTCCGTGGTCGGCTTCTTCTCCTTGAACTCCTCGGCCACCTCGTCTGCCTTGAAGATGGCTAGGCGCGTCATAGGTGGACCGAGCACCTGGTAGACGAAGGTCGTTGCAGCGATCACGTTGATGGCGAGGACACCGACGCGCGCTCCTTCCGGCCCGAATGCGCTGAAGGTATGGGACGCGTCTATCGCAAGACCGATCGCGACGCCTGCTTGAGACAGCAGGCCCAGGCCGAGGTATTTCCGCACGACATCCGGAGCTTTCGAGATCGTGGCGCCTGACCACGCTCCGATCGTCTTGCCTGCCACGCGCATCACCAGATAGGTGACGCCGATCAGGCCGATGCTCGGGAGCAGTCCTATGTTGACGCGGGCTCCGACGAGCACGAAGAACAGGACCATCACCGGTGGGTTGAACGCTCCCACGAGTTCGAAGGCGCTACGGTTCTCTCTGGAGATGTTGACCAGGGTGAAACCGACCGCCATCGAGGTCAGTATCAGCGACAGATGATAACGGTCTGCGAGTCCTGCAGCGAGGGTCACCATCCCGAGGATGATGATGAGCCGCTGTCCTTTGTCGCGCGTCCAGCGCATGGCGAAGTGCAGGATCAGCCCAAGGATAGCTCCGAGCAGCAGGGAGCCGCCGATCTCGGCCAAAGGTGTCCCTATGGCAGAGGTCCACTCGAAATGCTCAGAGCCGAGAAGTGCCTTGGTGGCCGAGGAGGCGAAGGCGTAGATGATGAGTGCGGCTGCATCGTCGAGTCCTACGACGCTGAAGAGTGTGGTGGTGAGTGGCCCACGAGACCTGTATTGCCACAAGACGTCCACCGTTGCAGCCGGAGCCGTCGCAGAGGCCAACGCTCCGAACACGATCGCTATCGGGAGACTCCGTGTGACGAGGTAGACGGTAAGCATCACCAGGAAGAACGCCGTTCCGGATTCGAAGATCGTTATCACCGTGATGCTCTTGCCCAGCTCCTTGAGTTCTCGGAGCTGGAGTTCGCCGCCTATGGTGAAACCGATGAGGGCCAACGCGAAGAGGGAGATCACGTTCATGGACTCGATGATCTTGGAGTTCATGGCCCCAAGCACCGAGGGTCCCAGGATCACTCCGATTAGGATGTAGCCGACCACCCAGGGTATGTGTATGCGGTCTCCGAGTCGCGCACCCACGTACCCCAGCACGACCATGATTCCTATTATGAGAAGCGTGTTGAATTCCACCTGGGTGTTAAGACTCCTCGCGGTCTTCCATGAGTGCAGCGCACACGTGCGCGCGGTTCACCGTTCCTATCAACGTGTCGTCACGGACGACGGGAAGCACCTTCACGCCTTCCGTGAGCATCGTCTCGGCCACGACGCCAAGGGCCTCGTCCTCTGTCGCGGTCAAGACGTCACGGGTCATGCAATCGCCTACCGAGAGTTCTCCAGCCTGTCCCATCTTGCGTGCTATCTCGCCGAAGTCGGAGAGGAAGATGCGGGATGTGTCGCGGGTCCTCGGGAGTATGGCTTCGATGATGTTGGACTCGGACAGGAAGCCGATGACGTGCTGTTCGTCGTCCACGACAGGAAGGCCGGTCACACGCATCATGCTGAACAGGCGTGCCGCCTCTCGCAGACTGGTGTCCTTGGTGAGCGCCGTCAGGTCGCGCACCATCACATCGCGTACCCGTCGTTCAGGCAAGGGAGGTCACCTCGACTCGCTCGACACACGCCTCCACGTCGTCACGCGAGGCGAACCGACCTGTAGGCGAGGCCGCTGCAGCCAATGCCCCCGCTACGCCCTCACGACCGATCTCTGCAAGGGTCCCGCCACTCAAGACGGCGTCGATCATGCCGGCCGTGAGTGCATCGTCCAGTCTTATCCTGCCGAGGAGACTGCATGCCGGTATGGATATGGCGTGCCCTTCCTCGTCCGAGACGAGCATGGCCTCATCGCCTGCGTTGATGACAGCGATGGAGGCGTCTTCTGCCAACTCTCGCGTCAACGCGACTCGCTGGGAGTGGTCGCTGAGGTCGTAGTCGCCGTATGTGACCCTATCGCGCAGGTCCGGTTCGGCTATGAAGGGTTTGGCGGGCAGACACGCCTTCAACACGGGCTCGCGGACGTTGAGTGCCACCTTGAGGCCACGATGTGTGGCGAGGCGCACCAACTCTGCGCAGAACGAGGGCTCGACACCCGGAGGCAGGCTTCCGGCTATGAGCACCATGTCGGCCGTGTTGATGAGGCGCTCGTAAGTGCGGCGCAGCTGCTCCAGGTCGTATGGCGTTATCTGCGGACCTTCCTGCCTGATCTGGGTGATCTGGCCGGCGTTGGGGTCCAAGACGATGTAGTTGGTCCTGGTCTTCTCCTCGATCAAGGTGAACGCTGTCGTTATCCCCAGGTCTCGGAGTGCGTTCTGCACCATGCGCCCGGGACCGTTGCCTGCGAATCCCATGGCGACCACCTCGTGCCCGAGAGCTCGGAGCATCATCGCGACGTTGACGCCTTTGCCGCCCGGTTGGGTGATGATGTCACCGACGGTGTTCGGTGCGCCTATCTTGAAATCAGGCACCTCGAGGATCTTGTCGACCGACGGATTCAGAGTGACAGTCAGAATCAACGAAGAGCCTCCCTTTTCTGGTGATCCCATGGACTTTGCGGCAGAAAAACGCCGACCCTCCAACTATAGGACAACGACGCGAGTGTGCAAGAGTTCTTTTTCACGAGCCGTCGACCTGCCTACATAGCCTCTTCGGCAGTCTCCTCTATCGCCTTGTCTATCTGACGACGCAGAGGAGCCGGCAGCCCCGGGATCTCGATGTCCATGAACCCTCGCGTGATCATCGATATGGCCTTGTCCTTGGGAAGGCCGCGCGTCATCAGGTAGTGGATCTCCTCTGCCGCGATGGGGGAGATGGCGGCTTCGTGAGAGAGTTCGGCTCCCGGCGCACCCTCGCTCGCCAGGTCGGGGATAGCCCACTGCGTGGACTCCTCCGACTGCACGATGCCCCTGCAGTCCAGGTGTGCCTTGGAATCGTTGTTCCTGGCCACCAGTCGCCCACGCGAGTAGATGACGGAGCGGTCGCGGGAGATCGCGCGCGTCAGTGCCTCGGACCTCGTTCCGGCTCCTATGAGCTGGGTCTCCGAGCCCAAGTCGATGTAGGAGTCCGCAAGGCCCGAGACTATCGTGTTGAACACGGCAGTCGAGCGATCGCCGGTCAGTCTGGCCACGGGGAACGACTGGATGGAGCGTACCGGCCTGAGCATGATGTAGTTGCTCACATATACTCCGCCCTCGTCCACCTCTATGGCCGTGCGCGGGCGTACGTCGAACTCCTCAGCCCAGTTGTGGATCATCGTGAACGTGAGCTTGGCGTCCTTTCCCACGTAGAACTCGGAGATGCCTGCATGCAGGCCCTCCCGGACGTCGGTGTGGATGTTGCAGCCGGTCATGACCATCGCTTCGGCCCCGTCTTCGACCACTATCACGTTGTGCACGTTCTGGCTGACGTTGCTCTCCGAGATGAAGAGACAGGCCTGTATCGGCTTCTCGACCTTCCGGCCCGCCTTCACCCGGATGAAGTAACCCTCGGTCTGGTGAAGTGCGGTAAGGGCCGTGTACTTGTCCTTGCCGGGATCCACTGCACGCCACCACCACTTCTCGATCATCTCCTCTGGATAGGCGCGCAACGCCTCTTCGGTGCCCATGATCTCGATGGCTCCGTCGTAGGCGTCCATCACCTTCTGATAGATGGGGGAGCGATCCAACTGGAAGAAGGAGGCCGAGCGTTCCTCGTATTCGTTGGGGGTGAAGCCGCTCATCAGGGCGACCTCACGCACCTGCTTCTCCAGGGAGTCCAGCGAGTCGATCCTGTCACGCTCGGATATCGTGCGGAAGGCGGTGACGTCGATGTCCGGGCCGAGGGTCGCCGGCTTGTTCTCGGCAGCTTCGGCTGCGGCTCGGATCTCGACGATACGCTTCTCCAGTGCAGCGGTCAGATCAGTTTTTGGCATGCCACACACTCCACACATCTCTCGTAGCCCTGGCGTGCGATCTCTTCGATGAGGTCGCGAGGGTTGCCCTGACACGTCAGACGGCCGTCGAAGAGGACGTGACCCACATCCGCGTTCACGAACTCGAGGATATGCCCGGTATGGGTGATGATCAGTCCCGATCGGCTACTCTCGGAGACGCGTTCGCCTTTCAGCAGGTGGTTGATCGCCTCTCCGACGACCGCGATGTTGTCGAGGTCCACCCCCGACTCTGGCTCGTCGAAGAGGGCGAGGTCGGGTTCTTGAGCGAGCAGTTGCGCCATCTCGGAACGCTTGGCCTCACCGCCGGAGAAACCCATGTTCACCTCGCGGTCGATCATGTTCTGGAGCGAGAGTTCTTCGACGAGTGTGTTCATCTTCTCCTCCGAAAGATCCTCACCTGCAGCCACATCCAATATCTGGCGCAGCTTCACCCCGCGCACGGCGGGTGGTCGCTGGAAGGCGACGCCTATGCCCAGGCGCGCCCTCTCATCGATGGGGAGGTCGGCGAGGTCTTGTCCTTTGAAGCGGATAGAGCCTTCGGTCACACGGTAACCCGGGATGCCCAGGATGGTGTTGAGCAGTGTGGTCTTGCCGCTGCCGTTGGGACCCAGCAGCACGTGGGTCTCCCCTTTACCGATCTTGAGGTTGACCCCTTTCAGGATCTCCCTGTCGCCGACGCTCACGCGCAGGCTCTCTATGACCAGCAGGTCGCCGTTCTTCTCCAAGGTCATCTGTCGACTCCGATCCGGGTGTCCCAGATTGATTTCGCGCCGATGTAGCATACACCCTTCCTGTCCCGACAGTCTTGTGCGTTAAACTGTCTGAGACCTATCGTTCACACTCTTCGGGAGGACGCTCATGCGCTCCGAATCACTCGATTTCCTGAAAACGCTCATAGAAGCTCCCTCACCCTCGGGCTTCGAGAGACCTGCGGCAGACATCTTCCGCGGATACGTCGCGGACTTCGCCGACGAGGTCGAGACCAACGTGATGGGCTCCGTCCATGCGCGGGTCGCCGGGAAGGGCAAGGGCCCTAGCGTCATGCTGGCCGGTCACATAGACGAGATCGGCTTCATGATCACCTACATCACCGAAGAGGGTTTCTGCTTCTTCAAGGAGATAGGCGGTCACGACCCACAGATCCTGCCCGGTGCTCGCGTGAACGTACACACGCTCGACGGCCCGCTGCTCGGTGTGTTGGGCCGTGTGCCGGTGCATCTGCTCGACGAGGAGGAGCGTAAGAAGGTCGTCAAGCCCTACAAGATGTTCATAGACCTCGGCATGGACGGCGAGAAGGTCAAGAAGCACGTGCGCATCGGGGATCCCGTGACATACGCCGTGGGCTTCAAGGAGTTCGGTGACGGATGTGCCGTTTCCCGCGCCTTCGACGACAAGATGGGTGCCTGGATCTGCGCAGAGGTGTTACGCGAGGTGAGCGCCAAGGGTGGAGCGGAAGGCGACCTCATCGCCGCAGCCACCGTACAGGAAGAGATCGGTCTCCGCGGCGGCAAGACCTCCGCGTACGGTGTGGACCCGGATGTCGGACTGGCCGTCGAAGTGGGTCATGCCACCGACTACCCGGACGTCGACAAGCGCAGGCATGGCGAGTTCAAGCTGGGAGAAGGTCCCATCATCTCTCGAGGCGCCAACATCAACCCCACCGTCTTCAAGCTGCTCGTGGAAGCAGCCGAGGACGAGGGGATCCCATATCAGACCGAAGGTGCTCCTCGGGGGACCGGGACGGATGCCAACGCCATCCAACTTGCCCGTGGCGGCAAAGCGGCAGGCCTGGTGAGCGTGCCGCTCCGCTACATGCACACGCCGACCGAGGTCCTCGACCTCGACGACCTCGAGAACACCGTGAGTTTGCTCGTCGCTTTCGTCGCGCGGCTGGACGACAAGGTCGACTTCACGCCCTGATGCCACGCGAGAGAAAGAACATAGCGAGGAACAAGAAGGCCTATCACGACTACTTCATCGAAGAGACCCTGGAGGCCGGCATAGAACTCGTCGGCACAGAGGTCAAATCGTTGAGGGAGCGCGGAGCGAGTCTGCGCGAGAGCTTCGTGACCATCCGCAAGGGCGAGGCCTGGCTCAACGGCGTGCACATATCGCCCTACTCCCACGGCAACAGGGCCAACGTGGACCCTGACCGCGCAAGGCGACTGCTCCTGCACAAGCGTCAGATACGCTATCTGGCCTCCAAGGTCGCCGAGAAGGGTTACACCATCGTTCCGCTGCAGATGTACTTCAACGAGGACAACCGCGTCAAAGTCGAGATCGGACTCGCCAAGGGCAAGAAGCTCTACGACAAGCGGCGTTCGATAGCCGAGCGTGACCACAAACGCGACATGGAGCGGGCGCTCCGCGAGCGGACGCGTGGGGAGTGAGAGGTCGATGATACGTCCGACCCACGCCCCATCGCTCGTCCGGGTCATGTCATAAGCATGTGAGACCCTTGCGCAGGTGGGTATAATCGAATCTGCTGAAAGACCCGCACGGGTCTGCAGCATGGCTCTTTGAGATGGTCGAAGCCACCTTCCATATGGGGGCGAAACGGTTTCGATGCGATATGTCCGAGGAAGGAAGCAGGCCGAGGTCTCCTCGCCTCGTTAAACAGGGGTACAAGTCGACAAGCGTCGACAACGATCTTGCACTCGCTGCCTAGATAGAGCAGCGACGCCGACCCGGTGCGCGTCCCCGTCACCGGCAAGGCGCCATTTCAGGGGACTGCGGCAGTGGACGTGGGCGGTATGCCACTGTCAAAGACCGAACCGCCATGGCTCTGGTGTAGCGGGTCACCGTGCGGCACCAGCGCCGAGACACTATCGGTGACTGAGCCTGGAGATGCCTTCCGGGGACCTGTCGTAGACGCGAGTTCGATTCTCGCCGCCTCCACCATAGAAATTAAGACGAACCGGTCCGGTTGCCGCAGGCGGCATGTCGGGCGGTTCGTTTTTCTTTTTGTAGCAAGGAGTTACGGCAATTCTTGTCGCCGCTGGCTCACCTTGCCGTCACCCGGTTTTCGGGAAGTCTGGGTGAAAAACGTCTCTCTTGTTTCAGGTTACGCGGTTGACCCTCGGTACACTCCCTGCTATTTTAGGATAATACTTTAGTCTAAAATTACAACAGGGCTTATTTTAGGATACGGAAAAAATGAAACGTGAACTCCAGGGACATTACGTCAGCATATCGACGGTGGATGAGAAGGCCCGGGCATTTGTCCCCGCGCCGTTGCCCCCGAAACCACCCATTGAGTGGACGCCGGAGTTGCGCGACAAATTCGACCAGGCGCTGCTTTCTCTTGGTCGGCTGGACAGTGTTTCCACCTTCCTGCCTGATATCTCCTTGTTCCTCTATATGTATGTCCGCAAAGAGGCGGTACTTTCCTCCATGATCGAGGGAACGCAGTCATCGCTTTCCGATCTTCTTCTTTTTGAACTGGACATGGAGCCCGGCGTGCCGATGGATGATGTCCGGGAAGTGAGCAACT
>CAYWAF010000066.1:0-8597 GCA_964456355.1 uncultured Eubacteriales bacterium
GCGGTCATCTCGCTTCCGGGCGGCGACCTCATCGTGCGCTGGGGCGAAGACGACAACGTCTACATGACGGGCCCCGCAGTCACCGTCTTCGAGGGATCGGTCACGATACCGGAAGAGGACTCATGACGACCGCGCCACGCTCATCGTGTCACCGCCCCGACTGACCCGTGCTCTGTTACCATGCTGTACCGATATCCGTATCATGTCTCCTATGTCCGGACCGACCGAATAGACCGTAGATGACGAAGGGAACCTGACACCGTGAGGACCGCCGACCGCATCGCCAACCTCCCGCCATACCTGTTCGCCGAGATCGACAAGAAGAAGCAGGCGAAACAGGCACAGGGGATCGACGTCATATCCTTGGGGATAGGCGATCCCGACCAGCCGACGCCCGACCATATCGTCGATGCCATGGCGAAGGCCATCCGCAACCCCGCCAACCACAGATATCCCAGTTACTACGGCTCGAAGAGGTACCGGGAGGCCTGTGCCGAGTGGATGAAGAGACGCTTCGACGTCCAGTTGGATCCCGAGGACGAGATCGTGGCCCTTATCGGGTCGAAAGAAGGCATCGCACACATCTTCCTCGCCTTCGTGGACCCCGGCGACTACACCCTCGTACCTGGCTGTGGCTATCCCGTCTACAACACCGGTGGCATCCTCGCCGGCGGCAAGAGTCATTTCATGCCGATGACGGAGGAGAACGACTTTTTGGCCGACTTCGAGAGCACGCCCCCTGAGGTGCTCGAGAAAGCCAAGATGATGTTCATCAGTTATCCGAACAACCCGACCTCGGCGATCGCGACCCCGGAGTACTTCGACCGTGCGATCGCCTTCGCCAAAGAACACGACCTGCTGGTCATCCACGACAATGCTTACTCCGAGATAGGTTTCGACGGCTACGAGCCCCCCGGCTTCCTGCAGCGCCCCGGCGCGAAGGATGTCGGGATCGAACTCTTCAGTTGCTCGAAGAGTTACAACATGACCGGCTGGCGTGTCGCGTTCGCGGCAGGTAACCCCACCGCGATAAAGGCGCTCGGCACCGTGAAGTCCAACATAGACTCCGGTGTGTTCACGGCCATCCAGGACGCTGCCATAGAAGCGATGCTCGGCCCACAGGAGGTCACGCGTGAGATCTCCGCCCTCTACCAGCGCCGTCGAGACCTGGTCATCGACGCGTTGTCGAAGATCGGCATCTCCGCCCGCAAGCCGAAGGGCACCATCTATGTATGGGCCCGTGTGCCCGAGGGCTACGACTCTGCCGGTTTCGCGACCAAGATACTCGAGGAGGCCAACGTCATCGTCGCTCCGGGCAACGCGTACGGCCCCAGTGGCGAGGGTTACATCCGCATCTCACTGGCCACTCCTGACGACAGGCTCGTCGAAGCGATAGAGCGCATCAAGAACGCCTTGTAGGGGATGGTGCGGTGACGACACGCTTCGAGCTCGAAGGGCTCCACGACGAGCACCGTGAACGTGCCGTGCTGGTCGGCCTCGACCTCGGGCGACACGACTGGCCTATCGAGGACTCTCTGGCCGAACTCGAACGCCTGGCAGACACGGCCGGATGTGAGACCGTCGCCCGCGTGGTCCAACGCCTGGGAAAGCCGAACCCTCGGACCTTCATAGGGAAAGGCAAGGCCGAAGAGGTCGCTTCGCTCGTCGGGCGACTCGAGGCCGAGGTCGTCATCTTCGACGACGACCTGTCCCCGTCCCAACAAGCCGCTTTGGAAGACCTGATACCGGGCGCCAGGGTCCTGGACCGAACCGCACTCATACTCGAGATCTTCGGCATGCACGCACAGAGTCGGGAAGGGCGCCTCCAGGTAGAACTGGCCAAACTCGAGTACGTCCTCCCGAGGTTGCGCGGCATGTGGGGACACCTCGAGGCGGAACGCCTGGGTGGAGGCAGGGGAGCACGCTTCGGTGCCGGCGAGTCCCAGTTGGAGGTCGACCGGCGCCTCACGCGTCGCAGGATCGCCGACCTGAAACGCGAACTCAAGCAGGTCGACTCTGCCCGCGAGACGCAGCGCAGGTCGCGGAGCTCCTCCGGCGTCTTCCGCATCTCGCTGGTCGGCTACACCAACGCCGGGAAGTCAACCTTGCTCAACGCCTTGACGGGAGCCGACGTCCCGGCCGAAGACATGCTCTTCGCCACGTTGGACTCCACGACCCGACGACTCACCCTCCCCGACGGTCGCACCGTCACGATCACGGACACCGTCGGCTTCATCAACAAGCTGCCGCACGGTCTGGTCGAAGCGTTCAAGTCCACCCTGGACGAAGTGCGCGATGCAGACCTCCTCATCCACGTGGTCGACGGCTCCCACCCACAGGCGGAACAGCAGATGAGAGCGGTCGATGAGGTCTTGCACGAGATAGGCGCACACGACAGACGTCGCATACTGGTGGTCAACAAATCCGACGTGATGCCCGAGATCGACAAGGCGGCTTTCGCACGCAAACACCCCGACGCCGTCCTCATCTCCGCAAGACGTCATGAAGGCCTCCAAGTGCTAGCGGAAAGGATCGCGGAGGAGTCAGCACGAGGCGGGGTCGACATGAGAGTCCTCATACCATACACACGCGGAGACCTCGTGCAGCTCGCACATGAGAAGGCACGCGTAGTCTCGGAGTCGCACACCGAGGAGGGAACGGAGATGCTCGTGAAAGTGGGAGCCGACCTGGTGACCCGCTTCGAGCCGTTCCGGCAGAACGGCCGCTCCGAGAGCGGTGCTTAGACGACCTTCCGGAAAAGAGCCACGACCTTCCCTAAGATGCGTACGTCACGGGTGCGTATGGGCTCCATCGCCGAGTTCTCCGGCTGCAAGCGGACGTGGTCGGACTCCTTGAAGAAGCGCTTGACCGTCGCCTCGTCGTCCAACAACGCCACGACGATGTCACCGTTGGTGGCGGTGTTCTGCTGGCGGACCACCACGTAGTCGCCGTCGAGGATGCCGGCCTCTATCATGCTGTCCCCGCGCACGCGCAGGATGAAGGTGGACTCCCCAGCCATCTCGGTGGGCAAAGCCATCGTGCCTTCGATGTTCTCGGCCGCCAGTATGGGTTGTCCTGCAGCCACTTGCCCGACCAACGGGACCGCGCTCACCTGTCCGTAATCGACCGCCAGGTCGTTGTCGCGGAAGTCCAGCACCTCCAGCGCACGAGGTTTGGAAGGGTCGCGACGTATGAAGCCTTTCTCCTCCAAAGCGGCAAGATGCGCGTGGACGGTAGAGGAGGAGGAGAGCCCTACCGCTTCACCGATCTCCCTCACCGAAGGAGGAAAACCTCGCCGATGGATCTCTGCGCGGATGAAGTCGAGGATCTCACGTTGTCTGTCGGTCAACTCACGCGAATAGGTCACGACGACCCCCTCACCGAAAGTATGTTCGCATAGAGTCTATCTTACTCCTGCGTCCTGATGCAAACATGCGTTCGCTCGGAAGAGGAGAGCGGCTTCCGGTCTGCCTTCATCGACCGACCCCTTGCATATCGAACACATGTTCGCTATCATCGTATCGAACACATGTTCGTCTGCAAGATGGATGTCAGAGCCGATCACTAACATCCGAGTCGGCAGATGCAGCAGAAGATGTAGGAGGCCTCGGATGAGACGACAGCAGCCGCACAGGACGAAGGAGAGTACGAGAAGACCCGAGCGACGCCGGGAGAGCGAGCGGAACTCTCAACGGACGCGACAGGGGCTCACGCCCTTGGAGTGGGCCCTCCTGATAGCCATCGCAGCCGCTCTCGTCATCGCGACCCTCTCCGCGGCCACGAGCCGGGACACGCTCTCTTGCAACAACACCTCGACCGTGCGCGTGAAGCCCTCACAGACCCTGTGGGAGATAGCGCAGAGTCATCCTCTGGAAGATAGGACCACCGCTGAGACGGTAGAGGTCATACGCGAGATCAACGGACTGGAGGATTCGACCTTGTACCCGGACCAGATCCTCGTGGTGCCGGCGTCGGATCCTGCGCTCGCGATGGCTTCCCGATAGCCCTGACGTCGCAGGATACCGTTCGGCAGCGGATATCGTCCGTTCGGCAGGGAGTGATGCTGGAACCCGAGTCTTCGTTGTAAACCCCATATATTGTGTGTTAGGCTCCTGAACAACCAATATGTAGGGGTGGGAGCCATGCGTTGTCCGTTCTGCGGTCATGATGAGACCAAGGTAGTGGATTCTCGTGTCTCCGAAGCACAAGACGCCATCCGGCGCAGACGGGAGTGCCTCTCCTGTCAGCAGAGGTTCACCACTTACGAGCGGCGGGAGGAGATGCCGCTCATGATCGAGAAGCGCGACGGCTCCAAGGAACCCTTCGAGCGTGGGAAGTTGCTTCGAGGGCTGGTGGTGGCCACTGCCAACCGCAACGTCCCGATGGAGAGCCTGGAAGCGCTGATAGACGACATCGAATCCGAGTTGCACAACGAGTTCACGTACGAAGTCCCCTCCACATACCTGGGCGACATGGTCCTCAAGCGCCTGAGGGACCTCGACAAGGTCGCCTACATCAGATTCGCGTCGGTCTACAAGTCCTTCCAGGACCTGGACGAGTTCTACAGGGAGTTGAGGGACCTCAAGTAAGTCGGTCGGCAGCGGCGCACATGCTGCGCTCACCTCGAGGACGGGAGAAGACCATGGTCATGGAACGCGTAGTGAACGTCATAAAGGACGCAGCCGCTCCGACGGAAGGAGTGGACTCCACCGACATAGCGCTCCTGGTCTCCACCAGCTCCCGTCAGGAGATAGACACTTGGGACCGGTCGAAGATAGTGGACTCCTTGATGAAGGAGACCGGCCTGGACCGGCATCTCGCTGAAGAGATCGCCCTGGACGTCGAAGACCGCGTCGACCGCACCAGCATGACCACCGTCACCACCGCCATCATCCGCGAGATGGTGGACCTGGAGCTCCTTGAGCGCGGCCTGACCGTCGCGCACAGGCGTCACAGCCACCTCGGTCTGCCGATGTGGGACGTCGAGCAGATAATCACGAACGCCAACAAGGAGAACTCCAACACCACCCACAACCCGGAGTCCATAAACCTCACTCTCGCAGAGACGATCCTCAAGGAGTTCGCGCTGCGCAAGGTCTTCTCCGAAGACATCGCCCAGGCACATCTGGTGGGCGACATACACCTGCACGACCTGGGCTTCATCATCCGCCCGTACTGCGGAGGCCACTCCCTCGAATACATCAAGAAGTACGGGCTGAACCTGCCCAACATCACCTCTGTCTCCAAGCCTGCCAAGCACCCCGAGGTCCTCATAGGCCACATGGTCAAGATGGCCTCGGCGCTACAGGCCCACTATGCGGGCGCTGTGGGATGGGAGGCCGTCAACATCTTCTTCGCGCCGTTCCTGGTGGGTAAGACCGACGAAGAGCTGGACCAGCTGGCTCAGATGCTCATCTTCGAGTTCAACCAGCTCGCCGGCGCCCGCGGCTCACAGGTCGTCTTCACCGACTTCAACCTCTACTACAACGTCCCGAAGCACTTCGCCGACACGCCTGCAATCGGCCCCGGCGGCGAGTACACGGGCAAGACCTACGCGGATTACGAGAAGGAGGCTCAGGCCTTCCTCAAAGCGATGTTCCACGTCTACCTGCGTGGCGACGCACACGGCAAGACGTTCGTCTTCCCCAAGCCGCTCCTCCATATCAACGAGGACTTCTACCGCACTCCGGGCCACGAGGAGTTCATGGACCTCGCATGCGAGGTCGCCTCGAAGCAAGGCATAACCTACTTCGTCTTCGACCGGGGCGACGAGGTCACGGTCTCGCAGTGCTGTCGCCTGAAACTCAAACTGAGCGAGGAGCAGCTCTCTGAGACGAGCACCCCGGAGAAGATGCGTTTCTCGGCTCTCCAGAACGTCACGATCAACCTGCCGAGGATCGCCTACAAGGCCGCAGGCAACGAAGGCGCCTTGCTCATGGAGATCAACCGGGCCCTGGAGCTGGTCGCCAAGGCACACGCACAGAAGCGCGACTTCGTCTCGGGACTCGTCGAGCTGGGTGACGACGGTCCCCTCGGTCTCCTCACACAGGAACTCGACGGTGCACCCTATCTCAAGATGGACGAACTCACCTATCTGGCCGGCCTGATCGGACTCAACGAGATGGTCCAGGCCCATACGGGACATCAGCTCCATGAGTCCGACGAGGCCCTGAAGTTCGGATTGAAGATAGTGGCCGCCATGAACTTGAAATGCAGAGAGCTCTCCGAGAGGTACGGGATGAACATCGTCCTCGAGGAGAGTCCCGCCGAATCCGCGGGCTATCGCTTGGCCAAGCTCGACATGAAGTACTGGCCCGAGCAGACGGCATCGGTAGTGAAGGGCGATCCTTCCGGACAGTACTTCTACTACACCAACTCCATCCATCTGGCGGTCGACGCCGATGTGGACTACATCGAGCGCGTGGAGAAGCAGTCGCGCTTCCATCCGCTGATAGAGGCAGGCGCTATCGTCCACGTGTGGCTGGGCGAGCACGAGCCGGACCCCGGCTCCCTCAAGTCGTTCGTCGACAAGACGTTCCGGAACACCCAGTGCGCACAGATAGCGTTCAGCCCGGAGTTCACGGTCTGTCAGTCCTGTAGCCGGACCAGCCGAGGCCTGAAGTCCCAGTGTCCGTTGTGCGGCTCGATGGACGTCTATGGAGTCACGCGCATCGTGGGCTACTTCTCTAAGGTCCAAACCTGGAACAAGAGCAAGGTCGGAGAGTTGTACGACCGGATAAGGACGGACTTGCGGGATGTCGGAGGTGCCGCGTAGACACGCCCGCATCGACTCGAGTGCCGGAACGACAGGAGGTCGCACATTGGAGATCAAGCTCTTCGTGAAAACAGATTGCCCGAGATGCCCTGCCGCGAAGAAGGCTTTGGAGGACTTCGACGGCGTGAGCGTATACAACATCGATGACATGGAGGGACTGGCAGAAGCGTCCTTCCACAGCATCCTCGCGACCCCCTCGATACTGGTGCTCGACTCCGGCGGCAACGAGATCGGAGGTTGGCGCGGCGAGGTCCCGTCCCCGGCCGAGATAAGGAGTCTGATCGCGCAATGACCGCTGACACGTCAGGTGACGGTCCGGGCTCCACGGAGATATCCCACCGTCCACGGATCGCGGGATGGATGCCCTCCGGGCTCCTGGACTGGCCTGGGAGGATGGCTGCCACAGTCTTCATCTCCGGTTGCAATCTGCGATGTCCTTTCTGCCACAATCCCGACCTGGTTGTCGTGAGCGGCGGACAGGATGCGCACGATGCGCTCTTCGAGCACCTGCGTAGTCGCAAGGACTGGATAGACGGGGTCGTCGTCACCGGCGGTGAACCGACGACGGATCCGTCGCTGTTCTCGCTCCTCGACGAGTTCGCGACTCTCTGCTTGCCGGTGAAACTCGACACCAACGGCACCGATCCGGAGACCCTGGCCACACTCATCGAGTCAGGCCTCATCGCCTCGGTGGCCCTGGACGTCAAAGCCTCACCGGAACGTTATCCGGAGGCCACGGGAAGGACGGACGACGTCTGGCCTGCAGTCCACGAGAGCATCCGTGTAATCCTCGGAAGTGGCATCCACCACGAGTTCCGCACCACGGTCTGCCCTTCGGTGGTCTCTGCGGCCGACCTCGTCGAGATAGCCGAGGCCATCGAGGGCGGCGACCGCTACGTGCTGCAACAGTTCCGCCCCGAGCGCACCCTCTCGCTGGAGGTAAAAGACGTAGAGCCCTTCTCGCCCGACCTGCTCTCGACCGCCGCCGAGAAATGTTCCCGCTACATCCCTACCACCGTCAGAGGAGCATAGTTGCGACTTCAGATAAAACGTCTCGACCCCGGACTACCTTTGCCCGCGTACGCACACGAAGGCGATGCCGGCATGGACCTCTTCTCTGCGGAGGATGTGATCTTGCAGCCGATGGAGAGGACCCTCATACCCACCGGGATCGCGCTGGCCATACCGGAAGGTCATGCGGGGTTCGTCCAGCCGCGTAGCGGCTTGGCCATACGGACGGGACTCAGTCTCGTGAACACGCCGGGGCTCATCGACAGCCACTATCGCGGGGAGATCAAGGTCATAGCCATCAACCTGGACCCTCAGACCCCCATCCACATCGCACGTGGCGACAAGATCGCGCAACTCGTCATACAGCCCGTCGTCTCGGCAGACCTGGTCGAGGTAGATGAACTGGACGAGACCGAGAGGGGGGAGGGGGGATTTGGCAGCACAGGCGTCTGACTCCCCCAGAGTGCGCGTGGCCGCGCTCATCCTCCACAGAGGTCTTCTGGTACTCGTGCGTCACCGCAAAGGCGACCGCACATACCATCTTCTTCCAGGTGGAGGAGTCCGATGGGGCGAGTCACTTTTCGACGCACTTGTGCGAGAGGTTCTCGAGGAGACAGGGCTCATATGCGACCCTGAGCGACTGTTGATCGTCAACGACACGATCGCGCCGGACGGTTCGCGCCATCTGGTGAACATGACCTTCGCCTGTGAGGCATCCGGTGAGATCACCTCGGAGCCGGAGGATGACCGTATCGAGGCCGTCGACCTGATAGAGCCGGAACGACTCGGCTCACTCGACCTGCGTCCACCG
>CAYWAF010000067.1:0-8312 GCA_964456355.1 uncultured Eubacteriales bacterium
TCTCCTTGTCTGTGTGTCTGTCTTGTCTGTCATCGTTCTCGCGAAAGACCTTCACAGTCGGTTCGCGTAACATCATTCTGGACTGCGCGCCTCCTTCGCACATCGACCCTGGGGAGTGAGTTCGTATACCCCTCAGGGTGTATGAAGGAGAAGAGGGTGCTTCAGGCGTGATATCGTCTTCTGTGGACACACTCGTGGTCATGATCCATATAACCCAGCAAGACGCTCCGGCGTGTCTTTTCGAGGGGGTCGAACAGGTTTGCCGTATACGGATTGCGATCTCTGCATGAGTTCCTACCTGACGTTCCGCTATGTCGTGGACCCCGAGGCATCTTGGGCACCCGGCGTCACGCCGGGGCTCCCGGAGGTCTCTGAAGACGACCAGGTGGTCGTATCGACCTCGGACGAGATACATGCGGCCCTGGAGTCTCTCGTCGCCGAGGCCGTCTCCGGAGTGGACGAGGTCGGCATATTCCTGTCGGGAGGCATCGACTCGGCCATACTGGCTGCTCTGCTCCCGTCCGGGACACATGCTTTCAGCATCCGCTTCGTGGCAGAAGGAGCCATCGATGAGACCGTCGTTGCGAAGCGATATGCGGAGGCGAAAGGGCTCGATCTCCACGTTGTAGATGTCACCTGGGAAGACTACCTGGATATGGCTCCCGGGCTCATGCGCAACAAGAAGTCGCCTCTCCACGCCGTCGAGGTAGGTCTTTTCAAGGCTGCACGGGCTGCGGCAGACCTGGGTATCACGACGATAATGCTCGGCAACGGCGCCGACTCGACCTTCGGTGGCATGGACAGACTCCTCTCCCGGGACTGGAGCTTCGATGCCTTCGTGAAGAGGTATACGTTCGTCGATCCCGCATCCGCGCTCGTCACTCCCGTCTCCATGCTGTTCGAGTACGAGAAGTACCGGAAGGGCGACGGCATCGACGTCGTGGCCTTCCTCAAACGGACCCATGGCATCGGGATAATCCAGGCCTTCGACAACGCTATCGGCGCTGCGGGCTGCCGCTCGGTCGAGCCGTTCGAGAAGTTGAGGCTGGGTCGCGAGTTGGACCTCGAACGGATAAGGGCCGGAGAGCCCAAATACCTCTTACAATCGATATTCAAAGGACTCTATCCAGGCATCGAGCCTCCACGGAAGGTCCCGTTCGCAAGACCCATGGACCAGTGGCTCGACACTTGGGAGGGCCCTCGCCGTCCCGAGTTCAGACCGGACCTCAAGATAGAGGAGTTCACCGGCGACCAACGCTGGCTCCTGTGGTGTCTTGAGAGGTTCTTGGACATGGTGGACCACGAGGAAACATAGACTCTGCGGCCTTGGGACGTGGAAGGAGAGGAAGGCCTGATGGACACGAGGCAGATGGTCCTCGGATACACGACGGGTGTGTTCGACCTGTTCCACATAGGGCACCTGAACGTTTTGCGCAATGCCAGCGCCATGTGCGACAGGCTGATCGTCGGCGTCACCACCGACGAACTCCTGGCCGAGTACAAGCACAAGAAACCGGTCATCCCCTTCGTGGAACGCTGCGAGATCCTCCGTGCCCTCGACTGCGTGGACGTCGTCGTGGCTCAGGAGAACATGGACAAGTTCGCCGCTTGGGAGAAACTGAAGTTCGACATCATGTTCGTCGGCGACGATTGGCACAAGACGCCGAAGTGGCAGGAGTTCGAGAAGCAGTTCGAGGAGGTGGGAGTGCGGATCGTCTATTTCCCGTACACGAAGGGCACCTCTTCCACGCTCATCAACCAGGTGCTTCAGGAGATAAGGCAGACGGTGGATGACTCCTGACCCTCAGAGAAAGACGCTCAGTTACTCCGAGATAAGGGGCAACGCCAAGGGTTCGAGCCTTTGGACCGACCGCGTCAGCGTCCCCATCGCCTCAGGCATGGTCATGGGCTTCCTTCGACTGGGCGTGACGCCCGATGCCGTCACCGTCATGAGCGCCGTGATGACCGTGGGCGGAGCCCTGGTGGCCCTGCTGTCGGGAGGGACTCTTTGGGGTGCCGTCCTCTTCCTGGTGATGACACAGATCGGCTATTCGCTGGATGGGGCAGACGGGATCCTTGCCCGGGCGCAGGGCACGTCTTCGAAGTTCGGCGCATGGTTCGACCTGACCCTGGACAGGATGGTCCATGCGGCCGTGCTGTGCATCCTGATGTTCGTGGGGATGCCGGAGGGGGGTTCGGCCTCCGACATCCTGCGGCATGCAGCCCCGTGGATCGCCCTGTTGGTCGTGAGCCTGGGCTACCACAACGGCACGAACCTCCGCACGGTCATCTTTCCCAGAGGAAAAGGGGGCAAGGAGAAGACGCTAGTCTTCGACGAAGGTTCTGCCGGCTCGGTGATCAAAGGGCTCGTCACGGCTTCCTGCGATTTCGGTTTCTTCATGTTCGTGTTGGCGGTAGGCATGCTCTTCGGCGTATTGCAGTGGGCGGCATGGCTGACACTCCTCTTCCATACTGTGGGGCTGGTGGCTCTCGGGGTACGGGTGCGTCAGCTGTCGAGTGCCGAAGCTCGCCGGGGGGATGCGGACGGCTGATCCTCCGACGCGGTCACTCTTCCTCTTCGACCCTCAGCGATGACATCCCGTAGTACTCTGCCATTGCCCGGTTGCGCCAGTGCTCGGGGTCGGTGTCGAGTTCTGCGAAGTTCTGGAACCTCCGCGTCTTCGCCTGGATGCGCGGAAGCACCATGTTCCCTCCCCATGCCTGGGAGTCGACGATCATGGACCTGCGCCACCGGACCTCGTTCTCTAAGACCCTCGTCTGGCGTATCTCGAAACCGGAGTCTGCGGCCAGGAGTAAAGCGACGAACAGGGCGAGGGTGACGAGCGAGCCTTCGGAGAGCGTGTCGAGCACGGTGTTCTCCCGCATCGGCATCAGGGCGAGCACCCCTGTCACGACCAGCGCGAATGAGAAGAAAGTGGCTCGTGAGGTGGTCGACCATGCCGAGAAGAAGAGAGGGAGCAGGATGATGAGCGCAGCGCTGAAGAAGGCGAGCGGGCGCGCAAGGTCACCTTTCTTGCGTCCATGCATGCCCGCGGCCATGGTGACCCCGAGCCCCAGGACCAAGAGCAACCCCAGCCACATGTAACCTGCGGCCCAGTCCTTCTCGAAGGCCTGCCACGCGAAGCGCTTCAGGACGGCCATGCGGTCGGCTGCTACCCAGGCGGGCTCTTCCCCGATGCGGAGGCGGTATCCGGGCGCCGACAAGAGCACGCCCAGTCCCAGCAGGATGCCCGCCGCTCCGCTCCATAGATGAAGCGGGACGCTCTTGATGCGGCGGGTCTTCACGGCATACGCGAGCAGGCAGCATCCGAGCCATCCTATCGCCGCGACCATCTGCTCGTGAGAGAGGCCCACCATGACCCCGAAGAAGAACATGCCCACGGCGAGAAGGAACGCATGCCGCCTCGGCGGTGGGTCGTCGCCGGCAGTCAGCCAGGACTCATAGGGCACCATGAAGAGCAATCCTAGGAGGAGTACCCAAGAGTAGTTGAAGGCGCCGACCCTCCACATGAGAGTCTGGTCTTGGACAGGGGTGCCGAACCAGAACACTCCGAGCAGCACCACGAGAAGGGTCGCATCCCTCAACGTGCTTTTGGGCCAACGGGACAAGGCGAGACGGAAGACCGTGGCGACGATGCCCACCAGGACGATGGTGTTCGCGACTGCGAACAGCAGTCGATGCGGCAACATCAGATAGGCGACGGTCGAGGGGAGCAAGCGGCCGTTCCATGTCTCGTACGCATTGGTGAGATAGGCAAGGAGCGAGTTCTCCCTCGCAGCGACCTGCACGCAGAAGTCGTCACTCATGTAACTCTGGTAGCGACTGATCCAGAAGAAGGTG
The DNA here is from genome assembly GCA_964456355.1 of uncultured Eubacteriales bacterium. Taxonomy (GTDB): domain Bacteria; phylum Actinomycetota; class Coriobacteriia; order Anaerosomatales; family CAYWAF01; genus CAYWAF01. The sequence goes on from CAYWAF010000067.1 coordinate 3,863, forward strand.
CCCAAGGCGAAGATGACCGCAGCGCCGGTCAGATAGATGCCGACCCGGCGTGGTGTGACGGTCCGTCTCAATCCGATGTCCCCCGGTTCTTCCGCTGCTTGCCGAAGGATACTACCCCTTTCGCATCGTGCGTCGTAGTCTGTTGTGGTCTTGGTTCCCTTGCAGGAGACGGATGGCCATAGTCCATTGAGCGCGGTCGCACACAGAAAAACAGAGAGGTCGCTTCTCGGATACGTCGCTTTCGGGATGCTCCTCTATGTGGTGTTCGACGGCTTCTCGCATGGCATGTTCGACGTCCGTCTGACAGCGAGCCTCAGTCTCACCGCCCTGGCTCTCCTGGTCGCCGTTCTCCTGGTCGCCGCCGAGGCCATCGTGGACAGGAGGATTCCGTTCGGGCCGCCATGGACGCTCGCTGCGGTGCTGGTCGCCTTCATCGCCTACCTCTACTACTCCACTTGGTGGAGCGGAGGCATCTATGACCTCGCGCTCCTCAAGAACCTACTCCTGTTCCTGCTGATCTGCTCTTTATGCAAGGACGAACGCGATCTCGCCTGGGTCTTCGGCGCAGCCGCAGCGGCCGGCTTGTTCCAGACCGCTCTGGGCCTGGTCCAGATCTCCCAGGTCGGCGGCTTGCCGAAGGATGGGGTCGCAGGGGTTCTTCCCAATCATGTCCAATATGCGATGTACCTGGCACTCTCGGCCATCGCCATGTTCCCGTTCGTGGCATCGCGGCGAGGTTGGAACAGGGTTCCTGCTGCAGCCGGCCTGGCTGTCATGGTGACGATGGCCCTCCTTTCCGTTGCAAGAGGCGTTCTGGTGGCCGGTGCTGTCGTCGCGGTCGCCGCTGTGTTCTTGTTGGTTCGCGAACGCAAGTGGATCCTCGCATGGCTGGGAGGTCTGTTCGCAGGAGGGTTCGCTCTGACGCTGGTGTCGGGCCGGTTGGGCACCCTTCTCGACCTGCCGTTCGCTCTGGGCGACGTGCAGCGTCTGGACCTCTTGATGAACCACCGCCTGCCGCTCTTGTGGGCGGCGTGGAACATGTTCACCGAGAGGCCGGTGCTGGGGGTAGGATACGGGAGCTTCCCGAAGGTCTGGGCGCAGTATGTGCCGGCAGACTTCGGGAACGTATGGATGAAGGAGCTCGAGCTGGCCACGCACTCCACGTATCTGCAGATCATGGCCGAGACCGGCTTGGTGGGGATAGCCCTTTACGTGGCCATCCTCTTCTTCGGGATGAGGTACTCCATCGGTGCGTCGCGCGTCTTCGACTCCGAGAAGCGCACGTTCGTCTTCTATGCGTCCGTCGCAGCGTTCCTCGGCATCCTCGCCATAGCCACGCACGGGATACTCGACAACACGGGGTGGCATGACCGTGTCTTCTACATCTATCTCGGACTCGCTGCCGCCCTCCAGGTCATGGCCTTCTCGAAGAAGGCGGAGCAGGCGCTATGACGCTGCTCAAGAGAGCCATGACACTCGCGGTGGGTGAAGGCGCGGCGCGCATCCTCGGCGTGTTCGTGTACGTCATCATCGCGCGCTCTCTCGGTGTCGAGGAGTTCGGGGTGTTCTCTTTCGCCGCGAGCATCTCGCTTGTGGCATTGACCGTCATCGACATGGGCCAGAACAAGCATGCGGGCAGGCTGGTGGCTCGTCACGGCGCCGACATCACCCATGTCTACCTCCGCATGGTCTTGAACAAACTCGTCATGGGCGTGCTCTTCGCTCTGACGACTGCTGCGATCATGACCGCTTTGGACATGAGCCGGCAGGCCATGCTCGCCACGCTCCTGCTCATCGGTTGGGCTACGGTCCTGAACAGCCTGGAGAGCATGCGCGCGATACTCAAAGCACTCGACCGCATGGCCACTGACAGCATCATCAACAGCCTCGAGTCGTGTGGGCGTCTTGTCGCAGTCGTGGTCGCAGCGCTCCTGGGAGCCGATGTGGTGGGCTTCGGTCTGGCCTTCCTTCTCGAGGCGATGGTGGCCTCGCTCGTGGCTTTTGTCATCATCTCCAGGCAGTTGCCGCTGGTCCCTTCGGCAGGCGAATGGGTCCGTTCCAGGTCGTTTTTGCGCGCTTCCGCAGCGATAGGCCTCGTCTCGGTCGTCACCGTGGGCTTCTATCGCATCGACCAGGTCTTCGTGTTACCGCTCGCTGGTGAGACGGCCAGCGGTCTCTACGGTGCCGCCGCGCGCGTCGCCTTCACGGGGATCGTCGCTGCCATGCTCGTGAACCACGCCGCTTTTCCTCGTCTGGCAGCGGCTTTCGACGATGCGGTGGAATACAGGAAGCAGTTGCTCTCGGCGCTGATGCTGGCAGGAACGGCAGCCGCAGGAGTGGCCGTGATGCTACTGGTCTTCGCCGGTCCGATAATCACCCTCCTGTACGGGAGCAGTTATGCCGATGCCGTGGTCCTTCTGCGGATCCTGGCGCTGGTCGTCTTCTTCAACGCCTTCTCCTCTGTCGGCATCAACTCTGCCAACGCCCTCCATAGGGAGAAGCGGGTCCTCCCCATCGTCGCTGTGCTTCTCGTTCTGGCCTCGATAGCCAACCTCTTGTTCGTGCCAGAGCACGGTGCCTTCGCTTCGGCTTGGATAAGCGTGGCCGGGGAGGCCCTCCTCGCACTCTCGGTTCTCACGGTGTCGCGTGACATGTTCCGCTCTCCGCGCAAAGATATGGCTGACAGCACCTCTTCTGCAGTCGACCGGAGCGCGGGTAGGCAGGTGATGGGCAGTGAGTAGCACAGCCGATCCGTCGGTCAGGGTGGACGGTCAGGTCGGGATGGTGGTTCTCGCCGCTCTTGCAGCCATCGTGGTGGGCGCGGTCTTCTCTTACGGTGCGGGCGCAGGCCTTGCTTTGCTCTTGGCGGTTGCGGGCATCGCCTTGTCCATATCCCGGCCAGGCCTCACAGTCCTCGTCTTGTTGGCCTATTTCCCTTTCGAGACTTGGTTACTCAAGTTCGTTCCGAGCGGCTCATTCGCTCTGCTCGTGCCGGATGTCGTATGCGCGGGACTGCTTCTGGCAGTGGCTTTGAAGGTCGCCACGACAGGCGACGTACGGTTCGTCTCGAAACGCTTGATAGCGTGGCTGATCGGTGGCCTGGCCCTCGTCACGCTCCTGTCTGCCCTTGCGAATCCCGTTCCGGTCATCGATGAGGTCTACTGGGTCCGCGTCAGCCTGCGCTTCGCTCCCATCGGGCTCGTCGCTGCCATCGAACCGTGGTCGTCTTGGATCCGTGAGCGCCTCGCGCTCGTCGCTTTCCCGTTGGCCCTGGCGCAGTCTGCGGTAGGTCTGATCGAGCTGTTCGGTGGCATGCACCTCGCCACTTTCTTCTGGGCAGGCACCACCTTCGCTCTGGCCGGCATCAAGCCTCAGGGTGACGTGCTGGCGACCGTGGAGGACCGCATAGTGGCCGGCACTATGGGGCACTACAACATCTATGCTTTCCTGCTGCTCCTGTTGATGGGGGTGATGATCGCAGACCTTCTGAGCGGGCGGGTGCGCAACAGGATCGCACTTCTGGGCGGGTGGACAGTCGTCGCCTTGAGCGCTGCCATGATAGTGCTCAGCCAGTCGCGGCAGAACGTGCTTGCCATGGGTGTCGCCATACTTGCGCTGGGCGTCATCGTGTGGCTGAGGGGAAGCGATGAGCAGCGCAGGACGGTGGGGATGGCCTTGCTGGCCGTCGTGCTCCTGGCCATGCTCGCGGCGACCTCGGGGCGCCTTGCGATAGCCGACCGGTTCGGCCGGATAGCACAGGCCGGGTACTGGGAGGAGCAGATGCACTCGGACCGCGGGTATGCCGTCACGGTCATCGCTCCGACGGCGTTGAAGTCCGACCCGCTGTTGGGTGCGGGGCCAGGCGCCTTCCATCCCTCTACGGGGAACCCGGGTTACGCATCGGGAGTGGACAGGTTCGGGCTCGACCACTGGCAGTCGAAGTTCGTCGGAGACGTGGGATGGGCTCATTTTGCGGCACAGGTCGGCCTTCTGGGAGTCCTCTTCGTAGCCATGCTGGGAGTGTTGCCGCTCATGGGGGCCAAGGTCGAAAGAAGCACGGATTCGATAGTCTATGCCTGGACAGCCGCCGCCTTCTTGACCACGATGCTTGGGAGCAATCCCTTGATATACAAACCCACGAGCGCTGTGTTGTGGTGTATCTTCGGACTCGCGTCCGCCTCGATCTTCGCAAGTCGGCAGGACGAGAGAGTCTCGAAAGTCCCGGACACGGCATGACGGAGGACCATGGAAGGTCTCATCGCAGTCACATATCGCTGTAACGCCCACTGCCATATGTGCAACACGTGGCAGTATCCCACCAAGCCGGACGAGGAGCTGGCCCCGTCGGACCTCGAGTCACTGCCGCACATGAAGTTCGCCAACATCACAGGCGGAGAGCCCTTCCTCCGCAAGGACCTGGCAGAGATAGTCGAGGTGGTGCGCAAGAAGG
>CAYWAF010000068.1:0-8247 GCA_964456355.1 uncultured Eubacteriales bacterium
TCGAACAGCAGACCTGCAGCGAAACCCGCAGCCGAACCCGCACGCGGGCCCTCGGTCAATGCAAGAGTTATGACGACCAGCAGAAGGAAGTTGGGGACCGTGCCACCGATCGCTATGTGCGGTGCTATGGCGACCTGGAAGACCATGGCGAAGAGGATCGCCACTACGGTCGGGAGGACCTTCTTCATTCGTCACCTCCCGTATCAGGCTCGGGTGGGGCGCCGATGAGCACTATGACCTCTTCTATGTCCGATACCCGGGCTGCGGGATGCACGCTTATCTCGTAGAAGAGGTCTGATTCCAGTACTTCTGCAGAATCGACCTCTCCTATGAGCAGCCCTTTCGGATAGACGCCTCCCATGCCCGACGTCAGGACCACATCACCCACCGAAACGGTAGCGTCACGACTGACATACTCCATGCTCAGGTCGCCCTCGAGGGAGCCTCTGACTATGCCCTCGGCACGAGTGGGCTGGATCATCGCGGCCACCCCGCTCCTTTGGTCCGTGATGAGGCGGACCTTGGCGCTGTGTGACGTGACCTCTATCGTCTGACCGAGCAGCCCCTGCGGAGCAAGGACCGGCATCCCTTTCTCGACCCCGTCGGCTGTGCCGCGGTCTATGGTTATGACTCCGTCCCAACCGCTCGGCGGACGGCCGATGACCCGGGCTCCGAGGGCATCCAGGTCGCGCGCTTCTATGAAGCCGACCAGCGCTCGCAGACGATCGTTCTCGAGGCGTGCCTCCTCCAGCTCGGCGACGATGACCCTGAGTTCCTCGTTCTGTTGCCGCAAGGTCTCGACCTCTTCTTTGGTGGCCGTGACGTCCGAGACCCACCTGCGAGCCGAACGGAAGGGGGAGGTGACCCAGGTGCCGGCAGCGGCGACCGGAGCGGTCATCGCTTGGACGCTCGAGCGGGTGCGGTGCAGAAGGCCACTATCACCTTCACGGAAGTAGACGGTGGTGATGACGAGTGCCGCGATGACCAACGCCGCAAGCAAGACGTTGTTCCCGCCCGGTCTTTGGGATTCGGAAAGATCCACTGGCAACGCGTACAACCCCTAGCGGCCGCCGGTGAGGACTTTCTTCAGGACGTCTATCTCCTCGAGAGCCAGCGCGGACCCCTCGACCACATTGGTCAGCGCGTTCTCCGACACGTGCACCGGCATGCCTGTCTCGTGTTTGAGTCTGTCATCCAGGCCCCTGAGCAGCGAACCGCCTCCGGTCAGCACTATCCCGAACTCCATCAAGTCGCTCGAGAGTTCGGGCGGGGTCTGTTCGAGAGTGGCCTTCACGGCATCTATGATCGCACCGAGAGGCTCTTCGATGGCCTCGCGCACCTCTTCGGACTCGAGGGTGATCGTCCGCGGTAGGCCTGTGACGAGGTCGCGGCCTCTTATCTCGGCATCGACCTCTTCGAGCAATGGCCACGCCGAGCCGATCTCGAACTTGATCTCTTCGGCCGTACGCTCTCCGATGAGGGTGTTGTAGACGCGCTTCACGTAAGCGACGATGGCTTCGTCGAACTCGTCACCGGCTATCCTGATCGACTCCTTGACCACCACGCCGCCCAGGGAGATGACGGCCACTTCCGTCGTGCCGCCACCGATGTCGACGACCATGTTGCCGGTAGGCTCCTGGATGGGGAGACCCGCCCCTATCGCAGCAGCCATGGGCTCCTCGATGAGGTAGGCCTGACGCGCACCTGCCTGCATGGTGGCTTCGAAAACGGCGCGCTTCTCGACTTCCGTGACGCCGGAGGGCACGCAGACGACGACCCTCGGCTTCGGCTGCCAGGGAAAACGCTTCACTCGCGTCTTGTTGATGAAGTAGCGCAGCATCGCTTCGGTGACCTCGAAGTCGGCTATGACGCCGTCCTTGAGCGGGCGGATGGCGACGATGCTGCCGGGGGTGCGACCGAGCATGCGCTTGGCTTCGAACCCGACGGCAAGGACGCGCTTCGTGTCCTTCTCCACCGCCACCACGGATGGCTCGGTCAAGACGATGCCACGACCGCGCACCGACACGAGCGTGTTCGCAGTCCCGAGGTCGACAGCCATGTCACCGCCCCAGGAGTTGAACAATATATCTACCAGCGACACCCTCGCCGTCTCCTTCCGTGAACACCCACTGCCCCATGCGGAACACGAGGGTCGACACTCTTCGTGCGCATGACGAAAAGACGCGGAGACCCTTCGGTTTCCGCGACTGCCGTTGCGAACCCGAAAAGTGTAGCACAAGGTGAGGTCTTCAAGGATGCGCGAGCCTGACATCGCCCAGGTAGACTCGATGCACGTACCGTCTCTTACATCAGACCGGCCTCACGCAGGCTGACATGCTCCCCTCCGTCCCCTATCACCACATGGTCGAGGACCTCTATCCCCAGCACATCACCTGCTTTCACGAGACGGCGCGTGAGCTGGATGTCGGCTCCCGATGGCGTGGGGTCACCACTCGGATGGTTGTGGACGATGATCAAAGACGCCGCAGAGGCCCTCACGGCCTCCTTGAAGAGCTCGCGAGGGTGGACTATCGAGGCGTTGAGGCTTCCCACGGACACTTCGACCGTCTTGAGCAGATGGTTCCTGGTGTTGAGGGCAAGCGCCCAGAAATGCTCCTTGGTCATGCCTCGCAGTTGAGGCCAGCAGAGGTCCACCACGTCTTCAGGGGTGTTGACGGTCGTCCGCCCGCTGCGTCGCCAGACGTTGGCACGCCTGCCTATCTCGAGACCCGCCAGTAGACGCGCAGCGGCAGCAGGTCCTACTCCTGGAAAAGTGACGATCTCCTCCGCGCTGAGACGCCAGAGACCGTCCGGAGCTGGATACTCGTTCAGGAGCACGTTGCCGTAGCGCTCGTCGTCCTCCCCCATGAGAACGGATATGAGCCCGGCATCGGAGACAGCGTCGGGGCGACCCGACAGAAGCAGATCACGAGGCCTGCAGCGCCCCACAGCAGGTCGCGGCATATCAGCCGCCACCTCCCTCCCTCAGGAACCGACCGGCACAAGCAGAGTGCGCGGGAGGCGGGAGAGCAGGAGATGCGCTATCAGACCCACGAACAATCCGGTGACCACGCTCGCCGTGAGGGAAAGAGGAGCAAGATAGAGGGGAGCCGACGAGTTCATCACCACCGAGGCCGTCAGGAGCTGGGCGCACACGTTGGCGCCGGCTCCTGCGACCGACCATCCTATGACACTGAACCTCTCGGATGTGGCGAGCAGAGACATGACGGCCCATGAGGCCAGAGAGCCGAAGAGCGCCATCCAACCGACCGGTCCGGCTATCGTACCGGTCGCGACACCGACTATGAGCACCTTGGCCGCAGTGACGACGAGGGCTCGACGCGCACCGAGATATGCCAGCACCACGACGACGGCCACATTGGCAAGACCCAGGCGAAGACCGGGCAACGGCAGAGCCGGAGCCAAGAGCACCGTCTCCATGTAGCCCAGAACGGCCGCAAGGGCTATCAGAAGAGCAGTGAGCACAGAGGTGCGCACGATGCTTGTCTCAACGCGATAGCGCATCCAGCCTCGCTTGGTCGTGGGGTCCGCTCTCCTTCTCCATCACCGCCGTGACCGAGTTCGGAGCGCATATAACAGGCCTGCCAGGTCGAACCTCGCCGATGTGGACGCATACCTCGTCCGGACAAGAAGAGGAGACGCATCTGACGTGTCCTTCGTGCACCTCGAAAACTACCTCGCCTATCTTCCCCTGTATGTGGTAGACGCCCTCCGTGTCACAGGGGATGAGGGTCCGACCTTCAGGTCCGGTGACGACCACCACGCCCGCATCTCCTCCACCGACGAGATGGGTCATTGGAAAGGCAAGCGCCGCCATGGCCAGAACGACCACGACGACGAGCAGGTCCCAGCGGGTCATGACGAGCGCGCCTTCGGCCCGCGACCGTCGATCTCGTCGGCAGGACCTACCGTGGCCTCCCGTCCGTAGAAATCTATGCACTCCTGCGGACAGACGTCCACGCAGATGCCACAGCCGGTGCATTTCTCGTAGTCCACCACCGCAAGCATGTCGACGACGTGTATCGCATCCTCAGGACACTCCTTCTCGCACTTGCGACAGGAGATGCAACACATCGAACAGTACTCTTTGCGGGCCTTCACCTTGTCATGGGAGTTGCATCTGACCACGATGGGCGCGTTCTCTGGTGCCATCTCGAGGAGCCCTATACCACCACGTGGACATGTCTGCACGCAGACCTCACAGCCCGTGCATCTGTCCAGGTCTACCACCGGAAGTCCCCTCGAATCCATCCGTATCGCATCGAAGGGACAGGCCTCCGCGCAGTCACCGTAGCCGAGGCACCCGTATGGGCATGCCAGGTCACCGCCCGCGACCTTGACCGCTGCGGCACACGTCATCACGCCTGCGTAGTCGAAAGACCTGTAAGCGGCCTTTCCGCCGCCACAGTGGCGGATCATCACCCGTGCGCCGACCTCACACTTCTCGAGCCCTAGGATGTCTGCCACGGCATCGGCCACGGCCTGTCCACCCGCCGTGCATATCGTGACAGGGGCTTCGCCTTCAGCGATGGCCTCAGCGGCCCCCATGCATGAAGGGTTGCCGCATGCTCCGCAGTTGGAGCCGGGAAGGATGGAGAGGATCTTCTCCACCCGTGCGTCGGTCTCCACATAGAAGCGCTTCGATGCCACCGACAAGACCGCAGCGGCTATCAGTCCGATAGCGCTCAGGGCGAGTATCGCGCTTATGATCAGTCTCGGGTCCATGTCCACCTTACAGTCCGAACAGTCCGCTCAAACCCACATAACCCAGAGAAAGAAGACCCGCGGTCACGAAGGCCATCGGAGCTCCACGCATGATCTCCGGGACCGGGGCGACCTCCAGGCGCTCCCTGAGTGCAGCAAAGGATATGAGTGCGAAGCCGAAGCCCAGGGCCACGCCGACCGTGTAGACCAGCGCCTCTCCGAAGCCGAAGCCGTACACGATGTTCATCTTGAAGAAGCCGGGCTTGACCGCCTCGGTGGCCGTCGCGAGCACCGCACAGTTCGTCGTTATCAACGGCAGGTAGATGCCCAAGGCCCTGTACAGGCCGGGGCTCGCCTTGCGCAGATACATCTCCACGAACTGGACCAACGCAGCGATGACCAGGATGAACGCAGGTATGTAGAGGAACTCGCCTACCCCTAGCGGGACGAGCAGCCAGTTCCAGAAGACCCACGTCGCTGTGGTGGCCAGAGTCATCACGAAGAGCACGGCGCCCGCCATGCCCAGCGACGTCTTCAGCGCACCGGAGACCCCGAAGAACGGGCACAAGCCGATGAAGCGCGTCAGCAGGATGTTGTTTACGAGAGCAGCGCCCACGAGAAGGAGCGCCAGATGCTGGACCGTCTCCATGCTACGCGCCCCCTTCCTCGAGCATGCAGGAGGACGAGGCTACCTCGACCCTACGCTTCTCGAGCCGACGATTGAGCCATGTCGCAGCAGCGATGAGGAAGCCGAAGATGATGAACGCGCCCGGGAACAGGAGGACGATGCCCGGGCCGCGATACCACTCCGGGAACGCTATCACCGTATGCCCCAGGAAGACCAGCTGGCCGCTGCCTATGAGTTCACGTAAAGAGGCCAAGACGACGATGACGAAGGAGAAGCCCAGTCCCATCCCCAGACCGTCAGCGATGGCGAGGTTGACCTTGTTGTGGTAAGCGAAGGCTTCTGAGCGCCCCAGGATTATGCAGTTGACCACGATGAGTGGGATCCATACGCCCAGGAACGTGTAGACGCCGGGAAGGAACGCATGCATCGTCAGGTCCACGACGGTCACGAACGAGGCGATGACGACGATGAACACCGGGATCCTCACTTTGTCCGGTATCACCTTCCTCAGCGCCGAGATGATCGTCACGGACATGGTGAGGACGAAGATGACGGCGAACCCCATGAACAGCGCACCTTCGAACTTCGTGGAGACCGCCAGGGTGGCACACAGGCCGATCATGAGGACGGTCAGCGGGTTGTCGACGGACAGACCTCGCCTGAAGACCGCAAGCCACTCCTTCATGCTCACTCACCTCCGTCCGTCATCGAAGACACTTCCTCATAGACATGACCTGCGGCAAGGATGCCCTTCCGCACGCCTACCGAGGACTTGGTGGCTCCCGAGATCGCATCGAAGTCCTTGACGGCTTCATCTATGTTCGAGGCGTCCCACCCCTCGAACTGCTCCAGGAACCAGTCCTCCGTGGTGATCTTGCTCCCGAGACCGGGTGTCTCGTTCTGCGTGATGATACTGACACCGAGGACTTTCCCATCTCTATCCATGCCTATGGCCATCTGGATGGGACCGCCGTAACCTCGAGGCGCCACTATCACTCCCATGGCAGACCCGCCGGAGTCCGTCTCGGCCTTATAGAGGGCCAACACGGGAGTCTCACCTGCAGCTTCGTCCGCTGCTTCCAGGACGTCGTCGTCCACCTCCGTGAAGGACACCGCTCCCGGGACCACTGCATAGAGCGCCTCTTCGCGTGCCGCCTTCTCCTGTTCGGCGATGCGGTCCTGGGTGAGTTCGTACGTGAAAGCCAGCGAGGAGGCCGCCACGACGCACGTCATCAGGACGGCAAGGACCATGCTGACAGGAGTGGACTCTATCCTATGCACGTCGTCCCTCCCATCCGAACGTACGCGGCCGGATGATCTTGTCGATGAGCGGGACCAGCCCGTTCATGAACAGGATCGCCCAGGTGGTAGCCTCCGGCATCGGCCCGAACAGCCGCCCGACGATGTTTATGAGGCCACATCCTATGCCGAACAACAGTCGACCGCCCTTGGTCATCGGCGAGGTCACATAGTCGGTCGCCATGAACAGAGCGCCGAGGAGCACGCCTCCGGCCAATACGTGGAAGATGGGGTCGGCTCCGAACATCCATGCGCCTAAAGCGACCGTCCCGGTGTATCCCAGCGGTATCCGCCAGTCGATGATCCCTTTCAGGATGAGGACGAGCCCACCGAGTATGAGCAGCCCTGCCGATATCTCTCCGAGGGAACCTTCCAGGTTGAGCATGAGCAGCGGCTTGTACTGGGCTGCCGTGTTGAAGGCATATGCGCCCCCGGCAGCCCGGTCGGCCGCTTCGATGGCCAACCTCGTCGCACCGCTTATCGCATCGAACCCGCCTGTTGCGGGAACGTCGAGAGCGTTGAACCATCCCCCGGGATGTGGCTGGACCTCTGAGAGCACGCCTGCCCAGGATATGATGATCACACCACGGCCCACGAGCGCCGGATTGAACAGGTTCCAGCCCAGGCCGCCGAAGAGCATCTTCGCAAGAGCGATGGCCACCACGCCGCCCACGACCGCCATCCACCAAGGAGTCCTCGGGGGAAGCGCGAGCGCAAGGAGAAGGCCTGTCACCAGGGCACTGCCGTCCTTGATCGTCTGAGGACGCTTCATGGCAAGGTTCCAGACAGCCTCTGTGGACAATGTGGAACCTATGCAGGAGGCCAACAGCACTATGGCCACGAGCCTCATGTTCCATACCGCCCACAGCGTGACCGGGAGCAGGGCCGCGACGACCCACAGCATGATGTGTGTCACGTTCTCGGGCGCCGCGATGTGAGGCGAGGAGGTTATCACCTGGCGAGGTTTGCGGGCGTCGCTCACTACTTCGCCCCCTTCGCCATCAGCGTCCCTTTGGCCACTCGTATCAGTTGCACCAGAGGACGGCGCGTGGGACAGACGTAACTGCAACAACCGCATTCGATGCAGTCCAGCGCATGATACTCGCCCGCCAGGTCCCAATCGCCCCTGTTCGCATGGATGCCGATCGCGAACGGCTCGAGCATCATCGGGCATGCCTGCGAGCAGCGCCCGCACCTGATGCACGGTTGGTCACCGTGGACCGCAGGAGCCACGACGTCCTCGGGGAGAGCGACGAGTCCGCTCGTGCCTTTGATCACGGGACAGTTCGTGTCAGCGACCCCCTGCCCGGTCATCGGCCCTCCGGCTATGATCCTGGCGGCCTCCGGCAGAAGACCACCTGCGAGATCTATGAGGTCATCGAAACTGGTGCCCAGCATCACCTTGTAGTTGCCGGGACGCCTGACCGCACCGGTCACGGTGACGACGCGCTCCATGAGTGGCTTGCGCATCTCGATGGCTTCGAATATCGCTGCAGCAGTGCCCACGTTGTGCACGAGCGCACCGGTCGCTGCGGGAAGCTTGCCGTGCGGGACCTCTTTGCCGAGCACCGCATAGATCAGTTGCTTCTCGGCTC
>CAYWAF010000069.1:0-8113 GCA_964456355.1 uncultured Eubacteriales bacterium
TCACGAGCAGACCTATGGGGCCACGAGCGTTCACGCGCTCATCCTATCGCATACGGGGCCGGGGCCGGTATGGGATCCATCGGCCATAGAAGACGAAGAGGGGGATGCCGAAGCACCCCCCCTACGAGTCCTGAGCATCAGCCATGACCTACGGCCATGGGGTGGATACGTTACCCGCATGTTTGCCGCAGTTGGCTTCGCAGTCGTCACGTGGGATGTCACCTGTATAGTTCTTGTACTCGATCTCGGTGATACCGGTGACGCTGGTGTTGTTGTACGGCGCCGGGTCGGTCGAGGCCCTGCGCAGAAAGCGCGGACGCTTCCAGCCGTGCGGTATGCGTACGTGGCAGCGCTCACACGTATAACTGCCATGAGCCCCGGTTCGGCTGTGAGCCGTGTTGGATGTACGGCTGGTGTGGCACTTGCGGCACAGGAAGTTGCTCGTGTTCCAACCGCTGAGCGTGGTGTTCCACCAGTCGCCCGTCTGGTTGGAGCCGTATGGGTCGAGCAGGAACTTGCTGCCAGAGCCGTGCGGTCCACGCGCTCCGCTCGCATCGTAAGTGTGACAGTCCGAGCATGTCATGCCGTTGCCGCGCCCGTTGTTCGTGGAACTCCACGAAGTGGAGAGGTTCAGGTCCGGGTCCCCGAAACTGTATGGCAGGCCCTGGGCTGTGGTCGTCTTGGGCCAGACGTTGTTGCCGAGCACGTTGTGACCCGACTGGTTGTTCGGGTTGAACTCCTTGACGAGGTCGGTGCCGCCGAAGCCGCCCGAGCCGCCGCTCGAGGGAAGCGTCACGTAGCCGGAGTGGCACTTGAAGCACACGTACGCCTCGTAGTCGGTCGACTCGCCTGTCATCTGCTCGGTCGTGTAACTGGTGATAGAACCCCAGTTCGTAGGCCACGAACCGGAAGGTTTGACTCCTATGGCACCGAGAAGCACGTTGCCGTGCTTGGAGGATTGCACGGAGTGCACGCCGCTTTTCGCGGAGTGCGGGTCATGGCAGTCCACGCATTCGACATGACGGTTGGAGGTGCCGAACCCGCTGTCGCCCTCTTCGGTATCGCTGTGGCGACCCGCCATCGTGGAGCTCTCGACGGGATGCGCATACGTCTTGGAGATCGGCGTGCTCACGTCCAGGAACGTCATGGACGTGGCATGGCAACTGGAACTCGAGCACGTGCCTGACCTACGGTCGTCGTGGCAGCCGTAGCAGAGTTCCTCCTCGGCATAGGTGCTCGAGTTGCCCCTCGTCACGTTCAAGTGCCCGGTGGAGGTGCTGCCGCCGCTCCCTGTGAGCGCGGTCAGACGGTCGTTGTCGGAGGCGTGCGGGTCGTGGCAGCTCTCGCAGCCGATCTCGCCGTTGAGTTTGTTTATCGTCGTGGAACCGTGCCCGCTGTTGCTGAACTCGAGCCCGCTCTTGTCTTTGTTCCAACCGGGGAAGAAGTCGTAGGAGCTCATGTCCGTGACGCGCACGGTATAGGGGACGAGCGTGCCGGCGCTCACCCACGTATTGGGCAACGAGCCATCGTGGCACTCCGTGCAGAACTCGGTCGGCGTGCCGCTGTACTTCCCTTGCGTGTCGTTCGGATCCGAGACGCGATCCATGTCCCAGGCGCCGGAACCCTTCTCCACATAGTGCGTGTTGTGGCAGTTGTAGCAGGTCAACGATGGAGTCGAGGTCGTCGATATGTGGGCATAGTCGATGGTCCAGTCGTCGAGTGAGGGCGTGACGCTGCCGTTGCCGGTGAACTTGGCGCGCACCTTCAGGTGCGTCACCGTGGTCGGCACCGAGGCGAGCGAGTAATCGGTGTTCAGTGGCACGCTCGAGACGACCACCGAATCCGACTGGTCGAGCACATCGATCGTCAAGGTCCCGCCGTTCTCGGCACCGTTCACGCGGACTGAGGTCCATCCCATGAGGTTGGCGGTGGGAGTGACGGGTGTACTCGTGTACGTGCCTGTCGTCGAGTACGGGGCGCTGCCCGGGGAGAGCACGACGCTTCCCGTGCTGCTGGTGGAGACGGTGTTGGTGTGGGTCCCGGCGAAGGCCGTGGAGATGCCCTCTTCCTGAGTGCCGAGCAGCGGGTTGCCGCCTCCGGCTCCGGCGGTGATCGGATGGTGCGAGCTCTTCGAGAACTGCGCTTTGACGTCGCGACTGTTCCACGAGAACGGAGCCGAACCGGTGGCATCCGACTCCCCGCTGCTGTTGGAGTGACACGCATAGCACAGGCCCGACTGGTCGTAAGAGGCCGTGCTGGTGTTGCTCTGGCGGTAGTCGATGAGACGCGTCACGGGGGATGCATGCTCGTTGTGGCACGCGGTGCAGTTGATCTCCGGACCGGGGTCGCTGCTCGAACGGGTAGTCGCGTAGACGTTGCTGTCACCGTGCGCGACGCTCGTGCCGCTGTAGGCGGACTCGTTGTGGTCGCCTGCGGTGTTGCTGTAAGCGGATATCCCGCCCTTGTCGGTCATGTACGTGAGCGTGCCGCCGGAATTCGAGCCGTGACACGCGAAGCAGAAGGGCTCGGCGAAAGGCGTCGTGTCCGTGCTGTAGAGCAACGAACTGGTCGCGGTGCTCGGATCGCTCGGACTCTTGAGGAGTTTGCTGTAACTGGTATCGGGATCCTTGGTCCCCGTGGCCAACTGGTCGTACGGCTTCCTGTGCGCGGTATGACACGCATCGCAGTCTTCGCGTACGGAAGTCATGTACGAGTTGCGGTGCTTGGAGCCACCCGTGGGCAGCGGGTCCGAAGAGTAGTCCCAGAAGCGGGCCTGGGTGTTGTATGTCGAACCATGCCCGTAGGCCGTGGTCATGGCCGTGTTGCCATGGCAGACGTAGCAGGACTCTGCACTCTTGGCACCGAGCGACCACCGTCCGGTAGGAGGAGATCCGTGGACTATATGACACATAGCACAAGTGTTGGTGTTCGAGCCGTAGACGTATGTGCCGTGTGGGTCAGGCGCGATGTTGTTCGAGATGTCGGAGATGTTACCGGACGGGTCTTTGGCCGTGAGAGCGTAGTAGTAGGTGTACTTCGCGTTCTTCTCGGTGACCGCGGTCGATTTCGCAGCGACCGTGCATGTGGTGGCGGTCCCCGACACAGTGGTGACCAGCGATGCACTGGAGAGATTGCTGCTGTCTATCGGCTCCCAGTAACGATAGACCCTGTACTCGGCGATCCCGCTGGCATCGCTCGATGGATTCCAGGAGAGCTCTACGTTGCTCAAGCCGTCCACCCGAGTGAGAGGGTTGCCCGGCTTGGTGGGCTTCTGGGTGTCCGCGAACGTCCCCACGGTGGAGAAGGCGACCACGTACTCGTCGCCAAGCGCGTTGCCGACCTTGTCGGTGACCGCACCGTCCACGCTCAGGACGTACGTGCCGTCATCGAGAGGCTCGGACGGCTTCACCGAGACGGCCCTCGAAAGGGCTGAGTAGCTGACGTCGGCGTCGACCGGATCACCGTCTGCGGTCTCGAGGGTCACCGCGCCGTCAACCGAGCGGGCATCGAGCGGTTCGGAGAAGTAGACGGTGAGATCAGAATCGGCATCCACTTCGGTCTCGCCCGGCTCGACGGTCGTCTCGACCACCTCAGGCGGATCGAGGTCGCCTGCGGTAGAGATCTGTGCCAGGCGGAACGGAAGCCAGGCGGGTGATGCGGGAAGTATGTCGCCTATGGCCGTCGTCGATGCCCCGCCCACACCCGGGAGAAGGGCGCGGACCTGCCACGTGCCGTCTCCCGTAGGCTCGAGCCACACGAGGTCTTGGCCGTCGGCCGCTACGCCCATCATCTCGGAGGTACTGTAGTTGTCGAACGGCTCGAAGGTCTTGGTCGCTATCTCGTATGTGTCGACGTGGAGCCGCGAAGGGCCTCCACTGTCGATCCAGTAGACGGTACCACCGGCTACCACGGGAAAAGTCTGCTCACCGGGTTGGACGCGCACGTCGAAAGCAGAACTCGTCTGCAGGTCGTAGCCCTTGATGTCCATGCCGCCTTCGGCGCCCTCGGCCCACACGACATAGCGGCCGTCCGTGGTCGGGACCACTTCCTGCTGTTCGCCGCTGGCCACGACGACCTTCTGGGAAGTCGCGAAGTTGTAGGCGTGGACGTCGGAATCGCCGCCGGTCCCGGACATGTACGCCTCGTAGACGACCCAGTCGCCACCGGCGCGCGGACGCTTGAAGGCCGCCCCATAACCGGAGGAGACCTTCTTCGGAGCGCCACCGGCAAGATCGCGCGCCCATATCTGCGGCAGAAAGCCGGAGGCCCGGTCCTCCCAGGCCACATACGTGCCGGATATGGTGGGACTAACCTGGTCGCGTTGGGCGTTCGTCACGATCCCGACCGAGGAGGTGGAGATGTCGTAGTAGTAGATGTCGGTGCCGTCGGGTCCGTTGCGCGTGTAGACGACGATGTCCCCGCTTATCGAGGGCTGGGTCTCGTCGGCAAGATCGGTGGTGAGACGTTCGGTCGTCCCGGTGGCGGAGTCGTACATGAAGATGTCGTAGGAGCCGTACATGTCATCTGCCCAGACGACACGCCCTCCCGAGACGTCAGGCGCCTCGGGCCTGAAGCCGCCTACGACTATGGGGAGCGTGTCACCAGTGGCGCCGGGCACGATCGCCAGCCCTACAGCCAGGGCCATGGCGGTCATGCCCGTCGCCACCGCCAGCACTCTTCTTTTCATCGGCCCTTTCACCACGACCGCCTCCTTGGGCACGCCGCGAACATCGCGAACGAGACAGGGCATACCTCTTCACACTCGTTATCGGTGCGTATGTCGCACTCGGTCGTGACCGTCGTCATACTCCTCTGCTTCCTTCTTTCCCGAGACACGAGAAGGAGGCTGTCACCAGCACCCCTCCCCCATATCGCTATGTACTACCGACCGCCTCGACGCCTTACGGGCCCGAGGGAGGTGGGTGGCAGTTCAGACAAAGATCGTCGCCCGTCTCAACGAGGAGGTGTTCGTTCTCCGACTCGTGGGGGAACACCTGGAAGCGCGGATTGTCGGCCGAACGGGTGCCATCCAGCGACTGCACCGTGAACGCCTCGGTCGAGTCGAGTTGACCGTTGGTCACGTCGCCGACGTTGCGGGCGTCCTCATGACACTGTTGGCATATCGGATCGTGGCCGTTCTGGCCGGTGGTGCGAGGGGTGGGCATGACGTAGCCCCTGTTGCTGCCCCCCAGCGTACCGGTGGTCGTGGTGCTGGCCGTGAACGTGGTGACCACCTGGACGTGGTCGTAGTCAAAGCCGGCGGTCTCGGTCTCGACCGGATGGTTGACCGTTCCCGCAGACCCGCTGAGGCGTCCTATGTGACACGTCCCGCACCAGCCGGAGCCGTAGACCGTGACCGAAGTGTTCGCGCTGGTCGGCTGACGCTTGAGGAGGTGGTCGGTCGCAGGCGAGTTCGTCGCCGTCTCGGAGAGCGGCAGGTCGCCGGACGCGCGAGCGCGGTCGCTCGTGAAGGAGTCCACGGTCGATGCGTCGTGCGGGCTGTGGCAGTCGCTGCAGGTGAGCAGGCCGCCGGTGGCCGAGAAGGTCGCGGTGCGGCTACCGCCGTCGGCCGCTCCGCCGGGAATCACGTTCGTGGACTCGATGGAATGGTCGGATGCCGGAGTGAGGCCGCGCGCCGCCAGAACGCCGTAGACGCCATGTCCGCCCGAGCCGTCGTGACAGGAGTTGCAGGTGTCCTTGATGGTGGACGCCGGAAGGAGCTGGACGCCACTGGGGGCATCGTGCACGGAGTGGCAGGTCTGGCACTTCTGGGTGCCGGTGCTGTATCCGCCGTGAGGTCCTTTGCGAGTGGGCGCCACGGTCGGTGATGTGTAGCCGGACTCCAGTCCATGACAGTCGGGGCAGTTCTTGCCTGTGGAGGGAGAGAGTTCGTCGTACGCGAGAGCAGGCCCTGCTGCGAGCAGCACAACAAGGACGAACGCCCCTATGAGCAGAGTACGAACGCTGTTCAAATCAGGCGTACCACCCATCTGGAATGATGACGCGTCTTATGTCATGACCTGCGCCCATCGTACCTGAATCCGCTGCTTACAGGCAAGATTCGCTGGTCTGCAGGCCCTACTGCTCCTTAAGCAATTCCAATACCTGGACGCGGTCGTTCTCCTTGTCCGCGACCACGATCCTCTCGCCCAGAGAATCGATGCCGTTGGGGAAGTTGAACTGCGCGGGCTCAAGGCCTCTGCTGCCCAGTCTGTGCAGTATCGAGCCGGAGTCGTCGAGCACGATTATCTGATGCTCGAAAGCGTCCACGACCAGTATGGTACCGTCGTCGAGGGTGGTGACTCCTCTGGGCAGGCCGAAGTCGTAATCGGTCTTGCTGGCTATCTCGCTCACCGGCTCACCCACCGACCACAAGAACTCCCCGTCAGGGAGGTAGGCGTTGACCCTGTTGTGGTTGGAGTCGGAGACGACGATCATGCCGTCATCGGCGACTGCGATGCCGTTCGGGTGGTCCAGGCCGCCCGGCTGAGCGCCGGGCATCCCGAACTGCGTGACGTACTCACCTTCCGTGGTGAAGACGACGACCTGATATGAGTCGAGGGCGTAGACCTTGTCGTCGTGTACGGCGATGTCCGTCACCGCGATCCCCAGGCCATCCTGACCGGAAGCACCCTTACCAACCCTCTCGTGAGGGTCGGGGAAGGCGCGTATGAACTTCCCGTCGGGGTCGAAGACCTGGATCTGGTCGTTGCGGAAGTCGGCCACGTAGACATCTCCGTCCTCGTCTACGTCTATGCCGAGCGGGAAGTTGAGCCGTCCCTCCTCCCAGCTGTAGACGCCGCCGGGAAGCGGCTTGGCCACGCCGAACCCGCCGAACTCGAAGAGGAAGTGCCCGTCGCCATCGAAGACCACGACGCGGTTGTTGCCCGTGTCGGAGACGTAGATGCGACCATCGGGCGCGTACGCCACGTGTTGCGGCCGCTCGAACAGAGGATTCTCGCCCACCCCGGGACCGGATATCGTGAGTATCGGCTTGAGCCCGGCGCTGGCCTCGCCACCTTCCACCACCAGTCCCGGACGGTTGAAGAGCAGTAGGTAGAGTATCAGGGCCACCAGTACCACCGCGAGCACGACGGCCAGTAACGCGAACGCCTGGCGAGGAGTGAGCTGCCGCGTCTTGATGAGGTCGTTCATGGTGTCACCCCGAGCCTCTCGAGACCCTCACGAGCCTCCGGCATGTCCGGGTAGTATTTGAGCGCGAGTCGGTAGCGCGCCTCCGCCCAGTCCTCATGACCGAGGTTCTCATATGCCAGACCCATGAGGTACTGGAGGTCCGCCGAGGACTCCTGCTCCTCCACGACCGGCTTGACTGCAGCCAGGACGGAGCGGTAATGGCCCTTCTCCGCGTAATACTCCCCCAGCGCCTTCGCTGCCAGCACGTGGTTCGGGTCGTTGTCCAAGACCTTCCATAAGGTCTCCTCGGCCTCTTTCTCGCGACCGAGCTCCATGAGGACGATGCCTTTGTTGTAGAGGGCGGCTGTGTCGGAGGGCCAGTACTCAAGGACCTCATCGTATCGCTCCAGAGCGTCCTCGTAACGCTCGGCTTGCTGGTAGGCATAGCCCAGCGCAAGGATCGCTTGCGTGTCGTCGGGGTTCTGCGCGACCGCATCCTCCCACTTCTCGATCTCGAGTTCTTCCGGGGTGGATGCCTTCGGGTCGGAGAGGAGGTCGCGCGCGATGTAGCCACCCATACCCATGACGACAAGGAGCAGCACCAGCACGAGGGCGGCGAGCCAGATGGGGATGAACTGTTCCGGGTCGATCTCTTCGGTCGCCCCGGCACCGTCCCCCGGGTCCGTCTCTTCGATGCCGTCTTCCGGGTCTTCCTCCCGAATCAGGCCTTCCGGATCCATCTCTTCGGTCACTCCGTGTTCCCCGCATCCTCGACGAGGTTGAGGTGGAAAGACAGTATCTGCAGCTCAGCCGCTACGTCCGCCTGCCTAACCGTGACACCTTCAGGCACTTCTATGCGCGTGGGTGCGAAGTTCAGGATGGCTCGTATGCCGGCATCGACCAGGATGTCTGCGACACGCTGGGCCTGCTCGGCCGGGACGGTCATCACCGCCAACTCCACCGCTTCACGTTCCAGGAC
>CAYWAF010000070.1:0-4899 GCA_964456355.1 uncultured Eubacteriales bacterium
GTCGCGAGCGTGGTGCTCTCCTGTCGATGGATGCGTCCCCGTACTCAGCCAGAAGGGGGTCTTTGCGCGTGACTATCCCAAGGAGGCTGCCGTCCTCGACCACCGGCAGCCGTCCTATCCCGGCGCTGGCGAGCAGGCGCTCCAACTCGGACAGGCCGGTGTCCGGGGTGACGGTTATGACCTCCCGGGCCATGAAGCCCTTCACGGGAGCGTGAGCGAGTCTGTGGCGCTTGGCCTTGTCGCAGTCCTTGCGGGTCACGAGACCCACGAGTCGTCCGCCTTCGACCACCGGCAGGCCTCCGTGTCCCCAGCGGGCCATCATCTCGCCGGCCTCCGCTATGGTGACCTCCTCGCCGATGGTCCTGACCGGCGTGGACATGATGTCTTTCGCGCGTAGGGGCGGACGTATCTCCTGCTCGAGGGCGGAACGGAGGCGCTCCAGCACGTCGGCCGTCTCCACGTCGCGCAGAGCAGCCGAGGCCGCCTGCGAGTGTCCTCCGCCACCGAGATGCTTCATGACCTCGCCGACATCGACCTCGTGCATCCTGGAGCGGGCGACCACCTGGAGGCGGTCCTCCATCTTCACGAGCGCGATGGCCACCCGGAAGCCCATGTCCTCGACGATGTAGTGCGTGAGGACGGAGGCGGAGTCGACGTACTCCTCGGTCTCGGCCACGCCCACGGCCACCGCCTGACCGTTTATGTCCCAGACCTCCAACGTCTCGGTGAGACGCTCCAGCAGATCGCGCTGGAGGTCGTCCAGAGTGCGGGTGAGGAACTGATTCAAGACCTCCATGTCCGCACCTACGCTCATCAGGTACGCCGCTGCATCGGCATCGTAGGCGGTGGCGCTGGGATAGGTGAGCGAGCCGGTGTCCTCGTGGATCCCCAGCAGCAACAGGCTCGCCTCCAGGGGGGTGAGCATCACGCCTTGCCTGCGTATCTCGTGCACGAGGATGGAGGTGGTGGCCCCCACGGAGAGCGAGCGGTCGTCGACGCCTTCCAGGTCGCCCGTCGCAGGAGGATGATGGTCGTAGACCACGACCTCCACATCGGGCCTGACGACCACGTCCTGGAAGGCCGGGAGCCGCCTCGGGTCGCGGGTGTCGACCATCACGACCGTGGATATCTTCTCCGGGTCCACGTCGCGGACGTCGACGAACGGGAGGAAGTCCTCGTGCAGGTTGTGGAACGCCCTCACGTTGGCGTTCTGGGTGCCCATGAAGATGCCTTTGGCCCCCGGGAAGAGCTTCGTCGCGGCGACGGTGGCCGCATAGGCATCGAAGTCCGGGTTGACGTGTCCGACGGCTATCCGCAAGATGCCTCCTCCCCTATGCCTCGTAGAAGAGCGGCGGAGGCTCTACACGCACGTCGCCCACGGAGACAGAGGCCCTGAAGCGCTCCTCGGCAGCGTCGAGCGTGGCCGGGTCGGATGTGAGAAGGGTGCCGATGAGGCCTCCTGCCTCCAGACGGTCTCCGATGCGCACCTCCATGATGAGCCCTGCGGACGGGTCTATGACATCGTCCAGCGTCGCCCGGCCGGCTCCGAGGAGCATCGCAGCCTTGCCTATGCCCTCCGTGTCGAAATCGGTCACATACCCCGAAGACGTGGCATGGACCTCGCGGGTGTGGGTCGCTTGAGGAAGACGGGCAGGGCCGTCGATCACGGAGGCGTCGCCGCCCTGGGCTGCCACCCACTCCTTCATCTTCGCGAGTGCCTCGCCGGAGCGGACGGCGTCTTCGAGACGCTGACGGGCAGAAGTCGCATCGTCGTCCACGCCGGCCATGACGAGCAGGCGGGCCCCCGATGTGAGGCAGACCTCCTGCAAGGCCGTTCCCTCCGCCTCACCACGCAAGACCCTTACCGCTTCGGCCACCTCCAGAGCGTTGCCCACGGCGCGGCCGAGCGGCTGGCTCATGTCGGTGATCTCGCACTCCACGTTCCTGCCCAGCGCGCGCCCGACTCGGGTGAGTTCGTCGGCGAGTGCCCTAGCGTCGTCGTAGGTCTTCATGAAGGCACCGCTCCCGGTCTTGACGTCGAGGAGGATGGCGTCTGCGCCTCCGGCCACCTTCTTCGAGATGATCGAGCCGACGATGAGCGGGACCGAGGGGACCGTCGCGGTCACGTCGCGGAGCGCATACATCTTCTTGTCGGCCGGGTCGATCTCAGGTGACTGCGCTATGACCGCCACGCCGACGTCGCGGACCTGCTCGATGAACTCACGCTCGCCGAGTTCTATCCGGAAGCCGGGGATGGACTCGAGTTTGTCGAGGGTGCCGCCCGTGTGCCCCAGGCCCCTTCCGCTCATCTTGGCGACATAGACGCCGCAAGCGGCAAGAAGTGGCGCGAGCACCAGGGTCGCCGTGTCCGCCACCCCCCCGGTCGAGTGCTTGTCCACGGTGGGACCCGGCACCTCGCTCAGGTCCATGACGCGTCCGGAGCGCACCATCGCATCGGTGAGACGGACCGTCTCATCAGGGTCCAGACCGTTGAGGAGAGCTGCCATCAGCCAAGCGGACATCTGGTAGTCGGGGATCTCGCCTGCCGCATAGCCCAAGACGAGGCGGTCCAACTCCTCAGGAGTGTGCGAGAGCGCGTCTCGTTTCTTGGCGATCAGTTCTTCTATGCTGAGCATCTCTTCCATCGCCACTCCCGCTTTCCGAACGCTGTCGAGCCGAGATGGTGCGAGGATCAGCCGGCGCCACGGACCTCCGGGAGGAACGAGGTCCCTCTGCCGCACGTGCCACCGAGGCCGTAGAAGTCGAGGACCGTCTCCCCTACGTCCGAGAAGGTCTTGCGTATGCCTAAGTCGACGCCGGTGTCGATGCCTTTGATATGCGCGACGAGCGGCGCGTACTCCCTGGAGTGGTCGGTGGAAGGAGTGGTGGGGTCGCAACCGTGGTCGGCGGTGATGATGAGCAGGTCGCCCTCGTCCATGGCATCGAGGAGTTCAGGCATCCGCTCGTCCACCGCCTCCAGGCCCTTCGCGTATGCCTCGACGTCGTTGCGATGCCCCCAGAGCATGTCGAAGTCGACGAGGTTGGCGAAGACGAAACCGTCGGTGTCGGAGGCGACCCGCTCCACCAACTTGTCGAAGCCGTCCATGTTGTCGGTCACGTGCGGGGACTCGCACACGCTCTGCCAGGCGAATATCTCACCGATCTTGCCGACCCCGTACGTGGTAACACCCGCCTCGTCGAGTATGTCCAGCACGGTCGGCTCGAAGGGCTTTATGGCGAAGTCGCGCCTGCGATGGGTACGGGTGTAGACGCCGTGTTCGTCAGGACCCACGAAGGGTCGAGCGATCACCCGTCCTACGGAATGGTCGCCTTGGAGTATCTCGCGTGCCACCTCGCAGATGTGGTAGAGCTCGGTGACCGGGACGACGTCTTCGTGTGCGGCCACCTGGAAGACGGAGTCCGCACTCGTGTAGACGATCGGCTTGCCGGTCGCCACGTGCTCGTCACCCAACTCCTGGATGATCTCCGTGCCGCTCGCAGGACGGTTCCCGAGCCAACCGCGACCGGTCCTACGCGAGAACTCGTCCATGACCTCGGGCGGGAACCCGTTCGGATAGGTCGGGAACGGGCGAGTCAGATGCAGGCCCATCATCTCCCAATGGCCTGTCGTGGTGTCCTTGCCGGGAGAGACCTCGGCGCACTTGCCCCAGGAGGCGACGGGGGCATCGGTGGGAGGGACTCCTTCGATGTCGGTGATGTTGCCGAGCCCCATGCGTTGCAGGTTCGGCATGTGGAGGCCACCGACCGCCCGGGACGTGTTGCCGAGCGTGTTGGACCCGACATCCCCGTACTCGGCTGCATCAGGCAACTCGCCGGCGCCGACGCTGTCCAAGACGAGCACGATCGCGCGAGGGTCCCGCGGCATCAGACCACCACCCTGTCGATCTCCTCCAGGCTGGTGATCCCTGCCGCGACCTTGTCGAGAGCGTCACGCCGCAATGAGACCATACCCTGCTGGAGCGCAAGGCGTCTGAGTTCCTCGGCGGGAGCCCTCTCCAAGAAGAGTCGGGTCATGTTCTCGTCCATCTCGAATATCTCGAAGACCGCGATCCTGCCCCGGTATCCGGAGCCGCCACACGAATCGCAGCCGACGGCCTTATATATGGTTATGTGCTCACACTCTTCTTCCGTGAAACCTGCGGCCAACATCTTGGCGGGCGAGACGGCCACGGGCTCCTTGCACTCGTCGCACAGTTTCCGCACCAGACGTTGAGCGACGACCCCCAGAAGACCCGAGGAGGTGATGTAGGGCGGCACGCCCATGTCGGTGAGGCGTGTGAGTGCGGAGGGGGCATCGTTGGTGTGTATGGAGGAGAGCACGAGGTGCCCGGTCAGGGCCGAGCGCACCGCTATCTCCGCAGTCTCGGGATCGCGTATCTCGCCCACCATGACCATGTCCGGGTCGGAGCGCAGTATGGTGCGCAAGCCGGTAGCGAAGGTCAGGCCTATCTTGGGGTTGATGGCGACCTGCACGACACCCTCCATCTGGTACTCGATGGGGTCTTCGACCGTGATTATCTTGCGGTACGGCTTGTTGAGCTCCTGGAGGGCCGCGTACATCGTCGTCGACTTGCCCGAACCCGTGGGTCCTGCGACCAGCAGGGCTCCATAGGGGCGGCTTATCAAACTGTCGAAGCGCCTGCGGTTGCCGGGATCGAAGCCTAAGTCGTCGATGCTGCGGAACATGAGCTCTGTGTTCAGGATGCGGAGCACGAGACTCTCGCCGGCCGGTGTGGGAAGGCTGGCGACCCTGATGTCGATGGGACGGTCGTCCATCTTGACCGCGATGCGCCCGTCCTGTGGGCGCCTGCGCTCCGCTATGTCCATGTCGGCCATTATCTTGATGCGGCTGGTGACTCCGGCGCGCGCAGCCGCCGG
>CAYWAF010000070.1:4999-7874 GCA_964456355.1 uncultured Eubacteriales bacterium
TCGTCGATGGTCTCGATGTCGAGGGGGTCGGCCATCGCGAGGATGAGCCGCTCGTCCTCGAAGCCGATCCCGATGACCTGTCGCATCGTCGCGAAACGCTCCGAGAGCATGGTGGCAGCCGCGCGGTCTATGGTGTAGGAAGCCAGGTTCACATGGTCCAGGCCCTTCTGGCGGGCCAACGCCTCGGCCAACTGCTCCTCGCTCAAGACGAGTTGGCTCACCAGCAGTTGACCGAGCTTGCCTCCCTGCTCCCTCTGTATCGCGAGTATCTCTTCGAGTTTCTCGGGTGTGAGCAGTCCTTGTGAGATCAGCAACTCTCCCAAGCGTTCACGCGTATACGGCACTTCTCCTCCAACTGACTCTTCCGGGGGTCCGGACCATGACATGCATCATGCGCGATGGCGTAGGGTGCTCAAGACCCACTCGGCCAAGAGGAAGACGCCTATCGTTATGGCGGCATCTGCGTCGAACACCCCTCCGTAAGGGGTCTTGAACTGCTCGATGCCGAACGGGATCGTGATGTAGTCGGTCAAGGTCACGATGGCATATGCCCAGGACTGGGAGGCCAGAGCACCGAAAAAGACGATCACGACCCTTATCGTCAACAATACCGCGAGCACGATGAGGATGTTCATCAGCACCGTGATGAACGAGCGCATTGGTCTTGAACTCACGTCTCCTCCTATCCGATGGGTTCATGCCCATTATGAGGGGAGACAGCACGAGTCCGCCACCCGCCGATGAATCTTTCCGACAGGTCAGCGCAAGGAATCCGAGACTATCCTCGCGATCATCTTGTCGGCTACCTCGGTCCCGCTGAAGCCGGACTCCGAAAGATGGCGGGTGGCCTCGCGAACGCGGTCCTCCCTGGTCTCCGGGGTCTCGGCGATGGCATGACGGACCTTCTCGATCAATTCGTCGGGGGGGTCGGAGATGGTGTCCGAAGTGGCCTGTGGGGAGGTCCCGCCCCTGGAAGACCTCAGGTATTCGACCGCTCGTTTCGCCTGCTCGTCAGAGATAATCATGATGTTGGTTCTATCGGCTCTTTGGGAAGCGGACTTTATCCCCCGACAGGCAGAACTCTAGCCGAGACCGTCGCCGTTGATCACGGATTCCGAACAAAGAGAACGGAAGCAGCCCGCATGAAGAGGGAGCCCCAAGGCCGGCACCTTGAGGCTCAGGGGTAAGGGGTTGCACCCGCGTGCAACTCTCATTTGATTCTATACCCCGAAAACAAGGATTCACAACGTTTTTGTGATTTTTTTCTCTAGCATATCCATGACTCGCCCGCTACGGGAACGCGAAGCGTATCAGCCGAAGCGGAAGAAGGCCTGGAGGAAGCCGGTCCCGAAGAAGAGCGGAGCGACACCCACGCCTAAGATGACGAGTGCGAGCAACGCGCTCGTGACAGCGGCAGGAATCGCGCTCCGGGAGTCTGCGGTGCTCTCATCGGGCGCTTCGGAAGACCCGGGGGCGACAGGTTCTTCGAAGTAGATGACCTTGAGCACTCTGCCGTAATAGCCGAAGGACACGGCCGAACCGAGCACGGCGAGCACGACGAGCCAGTACCACCCCATGCCTACCGCAGAGAAGAACACCAGGAGCTTGCCCCAGAACCCCACGGTCAACGGTATGCCCGTCATCGAGAACATCGCGACCGCGAGAGCCACTCCCGTGACCGGGTTCGTCCGTCCGAAGCCGGCCATCCCGGAGATGCTCCCGTCCCAACCTGGTCGAGAGCACCTGATGGCCTCAGCAGAGAGGAAGGCCACGAGTACCGCAGCGCCATAGGCCGAGATGAAAAGCATGGTCACGCCCACCGCGAGCTCGCCGACAGCGAGTCCGATGAGGGCATACCCGACCTGTGCGATGCCGGAGTAACCGAGCATCCGCCCGTAGGACTCCTGCCGCAAGGCGGCCAGGTTTCCGAAGATGATCGACCCGGCGGCAAGGACGGCCCACAGAGCCGTCGTACGTGCGACCTCGATCTCGATATGGAAGGAGAGGATGGTGGTGGACAGATGCCATGGCAGTATCGCAGATCCGGAGAAGAGTACGCTGCCCAGGATGAATGCGGCCATCACGGCAGCGATCTTGGGTGCTCCTGCAAGATAACCGGCAGAGGGGTACGGAGCCGTCTCGAAGACGTCCGGGGCCCAGGAGTGGAGCGGGAACGCCCCGAGTTTGTACGCGAAAGCCGCTATCACCAGTGCCATGCTCGCCGCCAACGGCGTCGAGAGCATGCTGCCCATGGCCGATCGGATGCCCAAAAGAGTGGTCGAGCCGAGATACAGGCCGACGAAGATAGCAGTGGCCAGCATGAACAACCCCGCTGCGACCGACCCCTGGATGACGTATTTCATCGCCGCCTCGGCAGAGCGGGAGGTCCTCGCCTGAGCGACGAGGGCATATCCGCTCAAAGCGAGCGCTTCCAACGCGATGAGCATGAAGACCAGGTCGAGCCCTTGTGACATCGCTACGGCTGCACCTGCCGATAGAGCGACCATGGAGGCCGCCATGCCTCCATGCGGACTCTCGGTGAACCAGGTGAAACCACCCAGCAGCGCAAGAGCCGAAAGGGCCAATATCACCGCCGCGACAGCCGAGAAACCGCCACCGCCTACCATCACGTTATAAGCGAGCGCCGAGGAATCGGAAGCGTAGACGGAGTTGACGGCGATGCCTGCGCCGACGGCAAGAGAGAGTGCAGCCAGAAGGACGGCGAAGCGGCGTGAGATGAAGGCATCGACAAGGACGGCGAGCAGCCCGCCTGCGACCGCGAGAAGGGCCGGAGCCAGCACCATGTTCATGGAAGCGATGTCAGGAGCCACCTCTACCCTCCTCCCAGGATCTTCGCGATGGCCGAGAGCAGCGG
>CAYWAF010000071.1:0-7839 GCA_964456355.1 uncultured Eubacteriales bacterium
TGCAAGCCAAGCACGCGCGAACTCCGCCCAGCCGGCTCCGTTGCGTCCGGAAAGGGCGTAGACGTTGTCGAAACGTCCTGCGGCCGAGAGGACAGACGCATCCTCCAAGGCGTTTTCTACGAGCGCCATCACCGCTACGGTCTCGGCCATCGCGACGTCTGTCGCCGAGTCGCCTATGGCGGCGGACTGCTTCGGCGAAAGCCCTCGGCGCTCCAGGTCTGCCGCCACCCCGGCCTGCTTGGTGACGCCTGCAGGGACCAGATGGTACGCGTGTACCTCGTCCACGCCATCCAGTGCCGTCCTCAGCGGGTGGATGATGCCGTTGTCCACTATCTCGATGGGCAGCGGCAAGGCGGCCAGTATGCGCCGGGCCTCTTCCACATCGATGTTGCCGCGCAGCACGTGTGTGACCTCGCGGTTCAGGTGATATGGGTCGTGGTACTCGATCTTGCGGGGGAACGCCTCGCGCAGAGCGTCGACGGCTCCCACCCTCACTATCGCCTCGTAGGGAGTCTCGCCTGCGAGCAGGTCGTCTTCGGTCCAGTCGCCTGTGAAGTAGATCGGCTCGGCGTGACGCTCGGGGACGATGACACAGCCCATCTCGGCAAGGAAGCCGTCCCAACCCATGATGCGGGATATCTCGTGGGTCTGCAGACGGTTGCGCCCCGAGCAGATCACCACCCGGAAGCCTGCGGTGTCCAGGTCCAGCACGGCCTCGGCTCCCGCAAGGGTCGGGTGGCCTTCCTGGTCCGCAAAGAGCGAGCCGCCCCGCCCCAGCAAGGTGCCGTCCAAGTCGGTATAGAGGACCTCGACATGCTCGAGTGCATCGAGTGCGTCCGGGGAATCGCTCAGGAGCGGAAGGGTCACGCAGGCCATCTCCTCGTCGTGTGGTGCCGTAAGACCGCAGCCATTCTATCGCAGCGCGGACATCGCATGTCGGTCGGAGGTCCTAAAAAAGGGTGCGAACATAAGCGATACGCGGTATAACAGGTAGGCGTCGCAGACGGGGGCGACGCGGACTCAGACGGTCCTAGGGCCTGTTCGTGGATTGGTGAGTCGTATATGACTGAGGATTTCGATCTGCCGTTCCCGCAGTATCGCTGTCCGACCTGTGGCAGGGACCTGCCGCTGAACGAGGCGCGCATGACGGTCACGTGCGCCGAGCATCAGCCCGACGACGACCTCGCGTTCGTCGTGCGGGAGGCCGGCCCGGGCGACAAGCGGGACATCGAGGAGATCTGCGACCGGGCGCTCGGCGAGACCGAGATCGACGTGTTCGGCGAGACCTTCGACGTGCTGGCAGGCGTCAACCTGATCGCCGAGGTGGGCGACGGACGGCTTGCCGGGCTGATGTCTCTGGCTGTGCGCAGGGGCGAGATCGTCGTGGTGCTGCTTTCCGTCTATCCCGAGTTCCAGGGGAAGGGCGTAGGCGCCGCACTCGTGCGGGCTGCGATGCAGATGGCTCGCGAAAGAGGGCTCCCCTTCATCCGAAGTGCCGTCTCCAACGACGATATCGCGTTGCTCTACTTCTATCAGAGACACGGCTTCGTGATCGATGAGATCGCGATCGGTCTTATCGCCGATGCCGCCGGTTCCGCCGTGGCCGGCTTCTCCGGCATCCCCTCGCGCGATGAGATACGTCTCCGCCGACCGGTGGACCTGTGAGTGACGAGCTCGACACGACGACAAGGAGGACACTCCGCATGAGACCGACCCGACTTACGATGGTGATTTTCGCGATACTGATGCTAGGCACCCTCGCGGTCGCCTGTTCTTCGCAACCGGCCGAAGAGGACACCGCCTCTGAAGGACCGGTGGAGCTTGCGTCTGTGACCATAGGGACGCTTCCTACCGAGGATGCGCTGCCCCTCTGGGTCGCCGAGGAAGAGGGCCTGTTCGAAGACGCCGGACTCGACGACGTGGAGATCGTGACCTTCCAGTCTGCGCAAGAGCGCGACGCCGCTTTCGCTGCGGGCGAGGTCGATGCGTTCATGGGTGACGTCATAGCCGCTTCCCAGTTCGAGGCGAGCGGGGTGCCCGTGACGATAGCGACGACGATGCTGGGTGCCACTCCTGACGCCGGGCGCTTCGGGATACTGACCGGACCCGACAGTACCTATACATCGCTTACCGACCTTGCCGGCGTGCCTGTGGGCACTTCCTCGAACACCATCCAGGAGTACGTGCTCGACGGGCTGATGGAACAGGCCGGCGTGCCGGAAGACCAGGTCACCAAGGAAGAGGTCGACAAGGTGCCTGTGCGTTTCGACCTGGTGATGCAGGGTAAGATCGCGGCGGCAGCGCTTCCCGAGCCGCTCCTCTCCTTGGGAGAGTTCCAGGGCGGGACGATACTCGCGACCGACACCGAGGGCGACAACCTCAGCGTGACCGTCCTCGTTTTCTCCGATGACTATCTGAGCGCCGATGGCGGCATCGAGACCATGGCCGCGCTCCTCGACGTATGGGACGAAGCCGTCGCCGTCGTCAACGAGGACCCGGACGTATGGCGCGACACCCTGGTGGAGAAGGCCCGTCTGCCCGAGCCCATAAAGGATACCTACGAGATAAGCACATACGCAGAGCACGACGTCCCCTCGCAGGAATACGTCGACGACGTGCTCGCCTGGATGGAGGCCAAGGAGCTGATCGACCCGGACTCCGTGACCTATGAGGACCTGGTCCTGGTAGCTCCATAGGGGACGGATGGCCGGACTCGTCTTCGATAACGTCGGTTTCACCTACTCGGGGACCGACCGTGGCGTGAGAGCCCTCGAAGGACTCGACCTCTCGATCGAGGACGGTGAGTCCGTCGCCGTCATAGGGCCGTCCGGTTGCGGGAAGTCCACCATGCTGCTGCTCGCAGCCGGGATGCTCGAGCCGGAGGCAGGTTCTGTCACGGTCGCAGGCAAGGAGTTGGCAGGTCCTCGCCTCAAGACCGCTCTGATACTGCAGGAGTACGGTCTTCTCCCGTGGAAGACCGTACTCCACAACGCAGCGCTGGGGCTGGAGATACGCAAGGTCTCTGCCGAGGAGACCGAGCGCAGGGCGCGAGACTCGCTCGCCCGCGTGGGGATAGCCGAGTTCGCGGACGCCTTCCCGGGCGAGTTGTCCGGGGGGATGCGGCAGCGCTTGGCCCTGGCGCGGGCCCTTGCGCTCGAGGCCGACCTCATGCTCATGGACGAGCCGCTCTCGGCGCTCGATGCGCTGACACGCGAGGACCTGCAGGACCTCCTGCTCGAACTGTGGCGCAGTCGCGGTCATACGGCCGTGCTGGTGACTCACTCCATAGAGGAAGCGGTCTTCCTGGGCAGGCGGGTCGTGGTGCTCTCTCCGCGCCCGGGCCGGGTCGCCGAGGTCGTCGACAACCCGGGCATGGGCGAACAGGACTTCCGCAAGAGTCCCGAGTTCTACGAGCAGTGCGCGCGCCTGCGTGAGGTGCTTGCCGAAGAAGGCGCGGTCGGTCATCTCGTCGAGGAAGTGACCGACAGATGAGCGCTCTGCGGGAGAACGGTAAGCACAGAGGAGGCCGCCTCCTCGGTTATCTGGGCGCTCTGCTGGTGGTGTTGCTCGTGTGGCACCTGCTCTCGATCGCGGTGGGCTCGCCTGCGCTGCCCACGCCAGCCGAGGCCATCGGCGAGTTCGTCACCACCTTCGCGAGCGACCTGTTCGCCAATCTGATGATAAGCACGTGGCGCGTGTTGGCCGCCATCGTGCTCGGAACGGCGCTGGCGGTCCCGCTGGGGCTGGTGATAGGACGCTCCAAGCGCCTGGACGCCTTCGCCGCACCCCTCATATACCTGACCTATCCTGTGCCCAAGGTCGTCTTTCTGCCGGTGCTCCTCGTGTTGCTGGGGCTCGGCGACCTCTCTAAGATCGCCCTCATCACGATCATCGTCTTCTTCCAGATACTCGTCACTGCGAGGGACGCGGCCAAGGCTGTGCCAGCCGCCTCCGTCCTCTCCGTCCGCTCTTTGGGCGCGGGGCCGTGGCAGGTCTACAGGCACGTGGTGATACCGGCCGCCCTTCCCGAGATATTCACTGCCTTGCGCATCGGGACCGGGACGGCCGTGGCCGTGCTCTTCTTGGCTGAGTCGATCGCCGGCACCTCCGGCCTGGGTTACTACATCGTGGACTCGTGGGGGCGCATCGACTACAACGCGATGTTCGCAGGCATCCTGGGGATGGCGCTCCTCGGCGTCTTCCTCTACGAGGGCCTGGAGGCGCTCGAGAGCCGACTCTGCCGGTGGACCAGGGTGGTCCGCTGAGCGTCTTGCGGCGATATCCTGTCGCGCTCCTCGTCCACGGGGATTCTGCGGCGCGCTTCCCGTTCCCGTGAATGAACCGAACGCGATTCGGGGATGTTATCCGTAAGTCCGCGAAGCGTTGCGGTATGGGGGGCCGAGATGTTCCGTGACCGACATGACGCAGGTCGCCAGCTCGCCGAGGAACTGACGCGCTATGCCGACGATCCCGATGCCGTGGTCTTGGGCATCCCTCGGGGCGGGGTGGTCGTCGCGGCCGAGGTCGCAGAGCGGCTGGGACTGCCTCTCGACGTGGTGATCGCGAGCAAGATCGGTGCTCCGGGGAACCCCGAATACGCCGTCGGTGCGGTAGACCCCGACGGCAGGGTGCTGCCCAACCCGTATGCGGGCTTCACCGAGTCCGAGCTCGAGCACCTGGGTCGGGAGGCTAAGGCCAAGACCGAGCGCCGCTCCCGGATGTATAGGGCCGGGCGTGAGGGACTGCGTCTGGACGGGCGGACCGCCATCGTGGTCGACGACGGCATCGCGACGGGCCTCACCGCAGAGGCCGCCGTCGCATACGTGCGCCGGCACGGGGCGCGCAAGACGGTCCTCGCCGTGCCCGTCATCTCCGCCGATGCTGCAGAGCGGTTGTCTGCGAAGGTGGACGACCTCGTGGCGGTCGAGCGTCCCACCGTCTTCTACGCGGTGGGACAGTTCTACCGCCACTTCGACCAGACCAGCGACGACGAGGTCATCTCCTCGCTTGCGGAGCAAGGTGCAGGTGGCAACGAGTGACCTCCGGGCAGGTTTCGCGAGGGTCACGGATCGCGGCCTAAGGTTACGGTTTTGCTGCATGTCGCTGGTTAGACCCGGTTAAGACCCATCGTGCAAAGTGGCACTCATGCGAGCATCTCTGCGTGAGAGGGGGTGGGACTCGTTGAATGTTCGCAAAGTTCTGACTGTCTCGATCGCGGTCGTTCTTCTGGTGCTTCTCACGGCATGTGCTGAAGAGCCCGTGGTCCAAGAGCAGTTCCCTGAGCCTCATCCCTGGTTCTCCGTGGACTCCGTCGTCATCGAGGACTCCGGGATGGTCACCGTGGAGGGCACGGTCCTGTCGGATGCTTCGGCTCCGGCGTCTGCAAGCGAGACCGAGGCGGAGGATGCCACCTGGGCTGCCGATCCCGGTGAGTTCCCGGAGCACATCGCTTACGGCTTCTGGCCGGATCCCGACGAGGTCGGTGCGGGCGAAGCGGTGGAGGTGGCCGATGACGGCACGTTCGTGTTCACCTACGACTTCTCGCGCCCCGAAGGCATCCGCAAGGGCTGGCACGTGTTGCAGTTCGACAAGGCCGACTGGGGTTCGCAGATGATCTGGGTGAACGTGGCGACAGGCGAGTGGTCGGAGACGGCACCCGGCTGATCCGCTTCACGCGACCGGCATGAGGCTCGGGCCGAGGAGATTCCTCGGCGACCGTACATCCTGAATAGACAAGACGATGAGGAGGGGCCTTCATGAGGCTTCTATGGCGCTTTGCGCTCTGTCTCGTCTTGTCCGTGACGATGCTCTCTGCATCTGCTCCCCTCGCACTCGCGGGCAACGAGTTCGGAGTGCTGTACACAGGTAACTACGATGACGCCGACGCCGACGCTTTCCGGGCGAGGATGCTCGGGATCGGCTGGAGGCAAGAGGTCTGGAAGACGTCGAACAGCTCGCGACGCTCGATGAAGCCGGCGCACTTCCACTTCACGGACGGCATCGATGGCCGGCTGACCGAGTCCGGCGACGATTGCGACCTGCTCTACATCTCCGGCCATGGTTGGCGA
The DNA here is from genome assembly GCA_964456355.1 of uncultured Eubacteriales bacterium. Classification (GTDB taxonomy): domain Bacteria; phylum Actinomycetota; class Coriobacteriia; order Anaerosomatales; family CAYWAF01; genus CAYWAF01. The sequence continues at coordinate 6,069 of CAYWAF010000071.1, forward strand.
CATGCGAAGTTCCCGATCTATTGGAGCAAGGGAGCATCGGCGCCCTATGACTCCATCTCCGCCGATACCAACTGCGTGGGTGGTCCTTCGGTCCACCCGTGGGAGGTGGGCGTGGACTGGGCCGGCAAGTGGCCGTCGAACGAGTCGAGGTGGGACTACGACATCGAGTGGGCGATATTCGCCGCGTGCAACCAGCTGGACTACCGCACGTCCTCGGGTCGGGTGGCCTATTCGGACTCCTGGCCGCGGAACTCCTCTGCGAAGGTCTGGGCCAGGACGCTTCTGGGGGAGCCCGGTCGGATGCATGCAATCCTGGGATACTGGGGCACCGCACCGGCCGGCAACCATGACGTCTATGTGATCGAGGACTTCCTGGACGACTGCATCGACAACGATGCGACGGTATGCGACGCATGGGCCAGGGCGAACGGTAAGTGGGGGTTCCCGTGGGCGTACGTGGTCCACTCGGCCAACCGCAACGACCGTCTTCACGGCCAGGGAGCAGGCGCCACGCCGGACACGAATCCACGCTCCTCGTACCGGATCGACTATTACCGCTCCGGCCTGAAGGCTCGCATCCTCGACGGCAGAGGGGGCGCCTACGAGAAGGTCTCCGAAGCGCCCGGGTTCATAGAACGGGCGTCGGAGTGGCTGGAGGGCACTTTCGGCGTGGAGAGCGCACATGCGGCTCGCAGGAGACGAGGTCTCAGGACCAGAGACCGCTGCACCCTTCGCTTCAGGCACGCTCCACATGGCAAGAGAGCGCGGTTTGCGCCCGTCTCGTTCCATGCAGTGCGTCCAGACGCGAGACGCATGCGTGCTTGCGGGATGGAGATGACTGCCACTGTGCGTCCGAGCGGGGAGTTCGAGATGCACTCGGGCAGGCGGATGGGCCAGAGGGTCATCGGTGACAGGCCCATGCCGCACGCCGTGGCGGCCGCAAAAGAAGCGCTCGAAGCGCTGGGGCCGCAGTTCGAGGATGCCGAAGCGGCAGAGGTCTATGCCGTGGTGCACAGCACGCTCGACCTGGATTCTGAGGCTCCTGACCCTGAGGAGGTCGTCCAGTACACGGTGAGGTTCGTGCAACGGCTCGACGATGCCTATGTGGAGGGTCCGGGCACCGGTGTGATGGTGACCGTGGACGGCGAGGGCGTCAGCGACATCACCGGCTACTGGGTCGACGAGGATAGCTGCGACGAGGCCGGCATGAGCAGACTGCCGGTCGACCCGGAGGGGCTGGCTCTCCGACGCGGTCGCGTAGGCGCCGCTCTGAAGGTGGCCGAAGACGACATCGAGGTCCGCAACACCGACATGGTCTATCTGGCAGACCCGCGGAGCGGCGGACGGATGTCTCCGGCATGGCGCTACGAACTCGACGGCGGAGAGGCGTTCTACCTCGATGCCGGGAGCGGTGAGGTGATGCTGACAGACGAGTAGGGTGCGCTCGGCGACGTGTCGGTGATCCAAGATCGTGAAGGCGGCGGGGATGGAGCCCGCCGCCTTCTATTCCTGAGACGATGGAGGATGTGGTCAGGGGTCATGTGTTACCGCCTGCCCCATGCTCTCCCCACTCGTACGCGACCTCATCGAGCATCGCGATGAGGGTCTTGGCATCCCGTGGCGCATGCGCCTCGAAATCGTTGTTGAAGTAGACGTATCCATCGCGTCCTGCCTCCGCCTGCTCTCGCAGGAACCTCCTCCATGGCTTCAAGTCATGCGTCGTGTAGCCTGAGCCGCTCGCCGGTCCGTGGAAGCGCACGTACACGAAGTC
>CAYWAF010000072.1:0-7518 GCA_964456355.1 uncultured Eubacteriales bacterium
ATGCAGCAGGGCTTGCCTTCCCGGATGCGGGCGCGCGGCTCCATCACGGCCTCTCCGCAGAAGGCGCACACCACGGAGTCGAAGATCTTGGCCGACGAGGGAAGGTCGACCTCCACGTCCGTGACGGTGCCGAACTGCTCTGCGGGCATGTCGAGGAAGGAGAGCGCCTGCTCGACATGCATGCGCCAGAATGCCGCCTGCTCCTCGTCCGTCCCCTCGCCCGCCATGATGCGGTCCCTGAGTTCGGCCTTCTCCGACTCGATGTCGTAGACGTCATTGGCGAGCACGAAGCGCGCCCCCTTGCCGTCCGACCTGCGCACGAGGGTGTAGACGCACTTGCCGTAGTCCTTGTAGATGAGGTTGCCCTTGCCGAAGGTGCATCCTGTGAGTACCTGGAAGGCGTCGACGTCGCAAGAGTCGGTCTCGACGATCCCGACGACCTCCTCGTCCGTGCCCCGTTCGACGCCCAAGCGCTCCATGACGATCTTGGCGGCCCGGTAGCCTACCGTGAGGCCGGGGCACAGGTGTCCGTGGAAGTCCACGGCCTCCTTCAGGTCTTGCGGTAGGCGCTCCCTGACCGCGGCGTCCAGGCGCTCGGAAGGTCGCTTGGGCGCGTCTGTCACCACTGCACCGCTCGTCTCGCTCACGCTCCTCTCCTTTCTCCTTGCGTGTCGTCTCTTCTCTGACTCGGTCCTGTCTGACGCCTGCAGGCGCAGGCGTGATGTCCGCGGTTTCCTCGAAGTGGTCGGGCGGGCCATGAGAGGAGGGCCCGGCTACTTGTGGTGTTACGGATTTTAAAATCGTAACACAAGCCGGAGAGGAGTCAACGTGAAGCGACGTCGCGGGGGTATACCGGAGCCGCGCGGGTGTGTGAAGGAGTGTGGTTTTCCCGCGTCGCGCTTGCCGCTCGTCGCACTAGGGTAGAATCGCAGCGAGGCAAGCCGACCATGTGAGGTGCAAGTGATCGACGACGACAACGACCGCACCGATGAGGGCGGACGAGAAGAAGCTCGAGAGCCCGAAGACCGGAGCGACGAAGGCACCCTTCTGCATCCTGTGACCTATCGGGACGCCGGCGTGGACACCGCCGAGGGCGCACGTGCGGTCGAAAGGATCCGCAAGGCGGTCCGCTCCACATACCGTTGCGAGGTCATAGGCGACATAGGCGGCTTCGGCGCGCTGTTCGACGCTTCGGCCTTCAAGCAGATGCGCCAGCCGGTGCTGGTCTCCGGCGCTGACGGTGTGGGCACCAAGCTCCAGGTCGCGCGCCTTCTCGACGTCCACGACACGGTGGGCATCGACCTCGTCGCCATGTGCGTCAACGACGTCCTGGTCGCTGGCGCAGAGCCGCTTTTCTTCCTCGACTACATCGCGACGGGGCGGCTGGACAGCGAACGAGTGAGTGCGATAGTCGACGGCATCGCAGCGGGCTGCAGGCAGGCGGGATGTTCACTCATCGGCGGCGAGACGGCCGAGCATCCCGGCGTGATGGCCGACGACGACTACGACCTCTCCGGCTTCTGCGTCGGCGTGGTGGACAAGCCCGACATCATCGACGGCAGCGATGTGCGGCCGGGCGACTCCATACTCGGACTCGCTTCGAGCGGACTCCACTCCAACGGCTTCTCGCTGGTCAGGCGCGTGCTCGTGGAGGGCCATGAAGACGAATTCGGCCTGCAGCGCACCGACTTCGGAGGCGCTACGCTCGGCGAGGTGTTGCTCACGCCCACCCGCATCTACGTCGCCTCGATACTGGGGCTCCTGGCATCCGAGGTTCCCGTGAAGGCGATGGCACACATCACCGGGGGCGGCATCACGGAGAACCTCGCCCGTCCGCTGCCATCCGACTGCGACGCTCGCATCGTGAAGGGCGCCTGGCCCGTGCCGAGCATCTTCGGGCTCCTCGCCAAAGAGGCGGCACTTCCTGACGAGGAGATGTATCGCACCTTCAACATGGGTATAGGTTTCATCGTCATCGTCGATGCGTCCAAGGCTGCCGATGCGGCGGCCCTCCTGCGCGAGACGGGCGAGAAGGTCTACGAGATAGGTGAGGTCACGGACGGTCACGGAAGGGTCTTCTATGAGTGAGAGACTACGGCTCGGCGTGCTCATCTCCGGCAGCGGCACCAACCTGCAGGCGATCGTGGACGCGTCTGCCGAAGGACGCCTAGACGCCGAGGTCGTCGTGGTCATAAGCAACAAGGAAGACGCCTACGGCCTGGTGCGCGCACGCAAGGCAGGCATAGCGGCCGAGTGGGTGGACAGGACCGCGTACAACACGTTCGCCGCCTACAACGAGCGCATACGCGACATCCTCCTCGCCCATGAGGTGGACCTCGTCATCATGGCTGGCTACATGCGCCTGCTCGGCTCGCAGGTCCTGAACGCCTTCCCGAACCGGGTGTTCAACATCCATCCGGCCCTGCTGCCGTCGTTCCCGGGTGCCTCCGGCATACGCGATGCCTGGGACTACGGCGTCAAGGTGACGGGCGTGACCGTGCACTTCGCCAACGAGAAGTTCGACGATGGCCCGATAATCGCTCAAGAGCCGGTGCGAATCGAGCCCAAGGACACCCTGGAGACGCTCGAGGAGAAGATCCACGAGGTCGAACACCGCATCTACCCGCAGGCCATACAGTGGTTCGCGGAGGGAAGGATAGAGATAGTCGACGGCAAGACGTTGATACACCTGGATTGAGGCGTGCGGCGAGGCTTCACCCGGCCGGCATGTCCGGTCGCGGACACCGCTCGCGGCACTCTTCATCTGATATATTCGAGACGGTCATATTCCGAGTCCGACGCGTCGCGTCCGAGGAGGGTTCCATGGATAAGGTCAAGGTCAGTCGTGCACTCGTCTCGGTGACGGACAAGACAGGAGTCGCGGAGTTCGCGAAGGCGCTCTCCGAGGAGTTCGGAGTGGAGATAGTCTCTACCGGAGGCACCGCGAAGGTGATATCGGAAGCGGGCGTGGACGTGCGCCCCATCGACGACCTGACGGGCTTCCCGGAGATGATGAACGGCCGCGTCAAGACGCTGCACCCGCGGGTGCACGGCGGTCTTCTCGCCCGTCGCGACGTGCCCGAGCACATGGCCGCCGCCGAGGAGCACGGCATCCCGATGATCGACATGGTCGTCGTCAACCTCTACGCGTTCGAGGACACCGTGGCCAAGCCGGACGTGACCGAGGCCGAGGCCATCGAAAACATCGACATCGGCGGGCCTTCCATGTTGCGCTCGGCCGCCAAGAACTTCGCCTCGGTGACGGTGGTGACCGACCCTGCCGAGTACGATGACATCCTCGCCGAGATGCGTGCCAACGACGGTGCGACCACGCTCGAGACCCGTCGTCGCCTGGCCGTCGAGGTCTTCCGCACCACCAGCGCCTACGACTCGGCCATCTGGGCATACCTCTCGGGAGCCGGAGATGTGGACTTTCCCGACGAGGTGCGCTTCCGCCTGGAGAAGGTCCAGGACCTGCGATATGGCGAGAACCCGCACCAGTCCGCCGCGTTCTACCGTTTCGCCGAGGCCGCCGAGCACACGCTCGCCCGCGCCGAGCAGATGCAGGGCAAGGCGCTCTCCTACAACAACATCCTCGACACCGACGGTGCATGGTCGGCGGTGCGCGAGTTCGACGAGCCGACCTGCGTGATCGTCAAGCACACCAACCCGTGCGGTACTGCGGTGGCAGACGACATCGTCACCGCCTACAAGCGTGCCCATGAAGGCGATCCGATATCGGCTTTCGGCGGCGTGATCGCGCTCAACCGCACCGTCCCGAAGGAGCTGATAGAGGCCATCTACGAGAACGGTCAGTTCGTCGAGGTGATAATCGCACCCGACTACGAGCCGGAGGCCCTGAAGGCGCTCGAGGAGAAGCCGAACGTGCGCGTGCTCAAGACGGGCGGCATCCGGCCTGCGGGCTCGGGTCGCGATGCGCGTTCGGTGGAGGGCGGCATGCTCGTGCAGGGCTCCGACTCCGTCTCCGAGGACCCGGCCACCTTCACAGTCCCCTCTGCGCGCAAGCCCACCGACGAGGAGATGGAGCAGCTGCTGTTCGCTTGGCGGGTGGCCAAGTCGGTGAAGTCGAATTGCATCCTGCTCGCCAAGGACTCCATGAGCGTGGGCGTGGGCGCCGGTCAGATGAGCCGGGTCGATGCTGCGAAGATCGCGGTGGACAAGGCCGGCGAGCGGGCCAAGGGCGCTGTGGCGGCATCCGATGCGTTCATGCCCTTCCCCGATGCACTCGAGGTATGCGCTGAGGCCGGGGTGACGGCCGTCATCCAGCCCGGTGGCTCGAAGCGTGACGACGAAGTGATAGCGAAAGCCGACGAGATGGGTGTGGCGGTGGTCTTCACCGGCCACAGGCACTTCCGTCATTAGGAGGTTCGAACGACATGCCAGATCCTGCGCTCAGAGAAGTCATGAGACTCCAGAACGGGAAGTTCCCCCTGTTGGAGAAGCACATAGATCGCCTGCGTTCAGGCGGCTGCAGCGACGAGGTCATCAAGAGCCTGCGCAATGCGCTGGATCATACGGCCTCCGATTGGCAACTCGACTACGCCAAGGTGACCGTCAGCGTCACGACCGACGACACCATCGCCACCACGGCGCAGTTCGTCAAATCGACCATCCTCGTCGAAGGGAACCCCGTAGCCGAGATCGTCGAGAGTGACATCCCCACCCTGCCGCCGGGAGCGGCGAAACCGGACAACCGCTACCTTTGGGACCAGGCGTTGGCGAAGGCCAAGATGAAGGGCGCCCACATCGCGATCATGGTGGACCACGAGGGCCACATCATAGACGGCTCCCAGGCCACAGTATGGCTGCGGTTCGGCGACACGCTCGTCACGCCGCCAGCTCCGCCCGCTCTTGCGGGCGTCTCGCGTGAAGTGATCATGGAGCACGCCGACGAGTTCGGTCACAAGGTCGAGGAACGCGAGGTCACCGTCGACGAGTACGAGAAGGCTGACGAGGTCTTCGTCTCGACCGCTCTGGGCGGCGTGGCTCCGATACGGGGCAGGGAAGGCGAGGCCGCGCAGACCTACAAGGCACTCTTCGACGAGATATTCGGCATCACCGAATGAGATGCAGCGGGGAAGACGGTGGCTCCGGGCTCCATCGCCTCGGGGCCGCCTCCGACTCCTCGCTCAGATGAACAGGTTCATGGTGACGCCCACGGTGAACGCGATGACGGCCATCAGCCCCGTCGCCTTGAGCGTGTCCTTCCATCCGAGCTCGCGCAGCATGACCGCATAGGTAGCCACGCACGGGAAGGTCACGGCGAGCAGGACGGACGCCTTGACCAGCTGCAGGGGCGTCAGGCCGATGGGCGCGAGCATGCCTATGGCCACGTCCTTGCGCAAGAACCCTATCACCAGGGCGAGTGCGGTTTCCGGTGGCAGTCCGAACAGCGTCTCCATCGCAGGCCCGAAGACCTCGGCCACCCTCTCGAACAGCCCGCTCATGTATATGAGGTTGATGACCAGCACGCCGGCGAGCACGAGGGGCACGGCCTCGCGGAAGAACCCGCTCAGCCGCATGCGCAACTTCTTCCACAGAGGGCCGATGTGAGGGCGTCGGTAGGGAGGTATCTCCAAGATGATCTCGGGCAGGAAGTCCTTGCTGGTCAGGCGCAGGAATGTGCCCAAGACGAACCACACAGCGGCGAGTATGGCGTAGACGAGGAGGACATAGCGCCCTCCGTACTGGCCCAACAGCCCGAAGATCATGGCCTGCAGTGCTGCACATGGGACTCCGATGGAGATGATGGTCGCTGCGATGAAGCGCTCCCGGCGCGTGTCGAGGACCCGCGTGGCGAGTATACCGGGCACGTTGCACCCGAAGCCGAGCAACAGAGGGATGACGGCGTAACCGTGGAGTCCCAGGCGATGCATGAGGCGGTCGAGCAGGACCGCCAACCGCGGGAGATATCCTACGTCCTCTAGCACCCCGAGCATGAAGTAGAAAGCGATGATGTAGGGCAGCACCATGCCCAGAGGCACGAAGAGGCCCGTCGTCAACAGGCCGAACGACTGGACGAAGTCGAGTTGCGGGACGCCATCGATGACCACGTAGGAGCCCACCAGCAGGTCGTGCATGAACCCGGCGCCGCCCAGTGCCTGCGATATGGCTTCCACGACAGGCATCCACAGCGTGTTGAACAGCGGCTCCATCACGTACCCGATGAGGCCTTCGCCGATGAAACGTATCACGAAGAAGGTGATCACGAGCACCGCTATCGCGAAGGGGATGCCGGTGCGCGGGCTCACGCTGAGGTCTTCTAGGACGTCGCGCCAGGTGTGGTGTCTGTGTTCGATCGTCTGGACCTGCGAGACTATCGAGCCTATCTCCGACCAGATGTCTTCGAAGTGGACCGGCTCCGGTGGCGGGGACGCGCTCACGCGCTCGAGTTCGTCGACCAGCTCCTTGATCCCCTCGCCCGTGATGGCCGTGGTGGGCACGACGGGCACGCCGAGTCGCTCGGCCAGCGCATCCACGTCGATGTGGATGCCGAGGTGTCGGGTCTCGTCCCAGAGGTTGAGGGCCACGACGACGGGCAGTCCGCGTTCGAGCAGTTGGAGCGTCACGTTGAGGTTGCGCTCGAGGTTGGTGGCATCGACCACGTTGATGACCAGCCCGCCCTCCTCGTCGAGCATGCGGACGGCCACCTCTTCGGCAGGGCACGTCGGCTCGAGGCTGTAAGTGCCAGGCACGTCGATGACGTGGACTTTCTCGCCGGCCAGGAGCATGTCGCCCTCGAGGAACTCGACGGTGGTGCCGGGATAGTTGGAGCAGAAAGCACGTGTGCCCGTGAGCCGGGAGAAGATCACGCTCTTCCCGACGTTCGGGTTGCCGACGAGCAAGACTTTCGGTTCCGTGGAAGGAACGCTGTCGGGAGGGCCCATGTGGCACGAGGGTGCTTTGCTCATCGGGAGCCCCTATGCGGTGTCTTCAGGAGGTTCGCTCAGGCGTTCGATGAGTACTTTGCGGGCTACGCCGTGGCCGAACGCCACTTGGCGGCCGTCGACCTCCACGGTGATAGGTCCGTGTCCCGGCAGCGCTGCGAGTTTCTTGATGGTCTTCCCCGGGCGGAGTCCCATGTTGGCGAGCCGGGCTTCGAGTCGTCCGCCGCCATGAACGCCGACGATAGTCGCTTTTTCACCATCTCTCAGCGCAGCGACCGTGTTCTGGTGGTGATGGTCGCCTCTTCCGTGCCGGTGCGTATGTCCTATGTCGTGGAACAGGTCCTTCTCCATTCGCTTCGCAGTCCCGGGTCATGGGGCTGCGGATCCTTGACTTAGCATAGACTAACACATTGATTGAGTGATGATGAACTCCGATGCTCCGAGTAGGGTATCGGAGTGAGGAAGATCTCTCGTCTACTCTTGCGTCTTGCCGACCCCGTGTATCACACGCTGCGGGAACGGGATGACGATGCCTTCTTCGGCGAAGCGCTCGCACAGGCGTTTTATCATCGCATGCTGCAGCGGCCAGCGGTCGGCATACGTGGCGGCT
>CAYWAF010000073.1:0-7440 GCA_964456355.1 uncultured Eubacteriales bacterium
GGTGCGGCCGCCCTCGCGGATGGCGAAGCGCAGGCCCTCCTCCATGGCGATCGGGCCTATGAGCTCGCCGCGCAGCTCGACGTTGTCGCCGGGCATGACCATCTCGGTGCCCTCGGGCAGGTGCGCCACGCCGGTCACGTCGGTGGTGCGGAAGTAGAACTGCGGACGGTAGCCGTCGAAGAACGGGGTGTGACGGCCGCCCTCCTCCTTGGTGAGGACGTAGACCTGGGCCTCGAACTCGGTGTGCGGGGTCACGGTGCCGGGCTGGCAGATGACCTGGCCGCGCTCGATCTCGGTGCGCGAGATGCCGCGCAACAGCAGACCGATGTTGTCGCCTGCCTGTGCCTCGTCGAGCAGCTTGCGGAACATCTCGACGCCGGTGACGACGGTCTTCTTGGTCTCGTCGTGGATACCGACTATCTCTACCTCGTCGCCCACCTTGACCTTGCCGCGCTCCACGCGGCCGGTGGCCACCGTGCCGCGGCCGGTGATGGTGAAGACGTCCTCTATGGCCATAAGGAACGGCTTGTCGATGTCGCGCTCGGGCTCGGGGATGTAGGAGTCCACGGCGTCGAGGAGTTCTTCTATCGACTTCTTGGCCTCCTCGTCGCCCTCGAGCGCCTTGAGCGCCGAGCCCTTGATGACGGGGATGTCGTCTCCGGGGAACTCGTACTCGGAGAGCAGTTCGCGCACCTCCATCTCGACGAGCTCCAGCAGCTCCTCGTCGTCGACCATGTCGGTCTTGTTGAGGTAGACGACGATGTAGGGCACGCCCACCTGACGGGCGAGCAGGATGTGCTCGCGGGTCTGGGGCATCGGGCCGTCGGCGGCGGAGACCACGAGGATCGCGCCGTCCATCTGCGCGGCACCCGTGATCATGTTCTTGACGTAGTCGGCGTGGCCCGGGCAGTCGACGTGGGCGTAGTGGCGGTTGTCCGTCTCGTACTCCACGTGGGCGATCGCGATGGTGATGCCGCGCTCGCGCTCCTCGGGCGCCTTGTCGATCTCCTCGAAGGGCGTGAAGTCGGCATAGCCCTTCTCTGCCTGCGTCTTGGTGATGGCGGCAGTCAGGGTCGTCTTGCCGTGGTCGACGTGACCTATCGTGCCGATGTTGACGTGCGGCTTGGTGCGTTCGAACTTCTTCTTCGCCATCGTTTACCTCCTAGGCTGCCTCAGAACCATTGCCGCCGCCGTATTTCGCGATGATCTCTTCGGCAACGGACTTCGGGACCGGCTCGTATGCAGAGAACTGCATCGTGTAACTCGCACGACCTTGCGTACGCGAACGCAGGTCGGTCGCATAACCGAACATCTCGGAGAGTGGCACGCGGGCGCGGATGACCTGGGCGCCTGCACGAGGCTCCATGCCGTCGATGTGCCCGCGGCGGGCGGACAGGTCTCCCATCACATCACCCATGAACTCCTCGGGCGTGACCACTTCCACGGCCATGACCGGCTCGAGCAGTCTCGGCTTGCCACGCTTGAGAGCATCCTTGATCGCCATGGAACCGGCTATCTTGAACGCCATCTCTGAAGAGTCGACCTCGTGATAGGAACCGTCGACGAGTTCTACCTTCACGTCCACGACCGGATATCCGGCGAGCACACCCGAATCGAGCGCTTCCTGGATGCCTTTGTCCACCGAGGGGATGTACTCTCTGGGTATCGCACCACCGACGATCCTGTTCTCGAACTCGTAACCAGCGCCCGTAGCCTGTGGTTCCAGGTTGATGACCACATGGCCGTACTGTCCTCGGCCACCGGTCTGGCGGACGAACTTGCCCTCGACGCCCTGCACGGGAGCCGAAGCCGTCTCGCGGTAAGCGACCTGAGGCTTGCCGATGTTCGCCTCCACCTTGAACTCGCGCAGCAGGCGGTCGACGATGACCTCGAGGTGGAGTTCGCCCATGCCTGCGATGATGGTCTGGCCGGTCTCCTCGTCGGTGCGCACTCTGAAGGTCGGGTCCTCTTCAGCGAGCTTGGCCAAGGACTGGGAGAGCTTCTCCTGGTCGGCCTTGGTCTTCGGCTCGATCGCGATATCGATGACGGGATCAGGGAAGACCATCGACTCCAGGAGCACCGCCTTGTTCGGGTCGGACAGAGTGTCGCCCGTACTGGTGTTCTTCAATCCGACAGCAGCCACGATGTCGCCGGCGCGCACCCGCTCTATGTCCTCGCGGTGGTTGGCATGCATGGCAAGCAGGCGTCCTATGCGCTCTTTATGGCCCTTGGTGGCGTTGAGGGCATAGGAACCCGCGTCGAGCGTGCCGGAGTAGACGCGGAAGTAAGTGAGCTTGCCCACATAGGGATCGGTCATGACCTTGAAGGCCAACGCCGAGAACGGGGCCTCGGGATCTGCAGGCCGCTCGACCTCTTCACCGGTCTTGAGGTCGGTGCCCTTGATGGGAGGGATGTCCAGAGGCGAAGGGAGGAAATCGACGATCGCGTCGAGCAAGGGCTGGACGCCCTTGTTCTTGAAGGAGGCGCCACATGTCACAGGGGTGATGGCGCAGTCTATCGTCGCCTGACGGATAGCCGCCTTGATCTCATCCGGCGAGATCTCCTCGTTCTCCAGGTACTTCTCGAGAAGGGAGTCCTCGTACTCGGCAGCGGCCTCGACCAGGTCGTGACGCGCCTCCTCTGCCCTCTCGATGTATTCGGCCGGTATCTCCTCGACCGTCGGGTTGATGCCCTTGTCGTCCTCGTTGAAAAGGATGGCGTTCATCTCGACGAGGTCGATGATGCCCTCGAACCCTTCCTCGGCCCCGATGGGGATCTGGAGCAGGACGGGCCGGGTGTTCAGGCGGTCCTTCATCATCTGCACTACGTTGGCGAAGTCCGCGCCCGTGCGGTCCATCTTGTTGACGTATGCGATGCGCGGGACGCGGTAGGTGTCGGCCTGCCGCCAGACGGTCTCGGACTGGGGCTCCACACCCCCGACGGCACAGAAGACGGCCACGGCACCGTCGAGGACGCGCAGTGAGCGCTCCACCTCGACTGTGAAGTCCACGTGGCCGGGCGTATCGATTATCTGTATGCGATGGTCGTTCCAGTAGCAGGTGGTCGCAGCGGAGGTGATGGTTATCCCACGCTCCTGTTCCTGGACCATCCAGTCCATGGTGGCAGCGCCGTCGTGGACCTCACCGATCTTGTGCGTCCTGCCGGTGTAGAAAAGGATGCGCTCGGTAGTGGTCGTCTTCCCGGCGTCTATATGAGCCATGATCCCGATGTTGCGGGTCTTGGCGAGTGGATACTCGTTAGCCATCTTCTCGAAAGTGTCCTTCTAGTGGTCTCGTACGGAACGTATGCGGTCTACCAACGGTAATGGCTGAAGGCACGGTTCGCCTCGGCCATCTTGTAGAGGTCCTCGCGCTTCTTCACCGAAGCGCCCGTGTTGTTGGCGGCGTCCATGATCTCGCTGGCGAGCCGCTCCGCCATGGTCTTCTCGCGACGGTCCCTCGCATAGCCGACCATCCAACGGATGGCGAGAGTGGTCGCGCGCCTGGAGTTGACCTCGACGGGGACCTGATAGGTCGCTCCGCCGACACGCTTGGGACGGACCTCGAGCGTGGGTCGGACGTTGTCCATGGCCTTCTTGAAGACCGACAGTGGATCGCCGCCCGTCTTCTCCTCGATGATGGAGAAGGCGTCGTAGACGATACGCTCGGCTATCGAGCGCTTGCCGTCCCAGAGGACCTTGTTTATCAGCTGCGTGACCAACCGGTTGTTGTACACCGTGTCCGGTGTGATCTCTCGCCTGGTCGCTGCGGCTCTTCTCGGCATGTTCCTGATCTCCTCGTCGCTGGACCCGAGCGTTCGCCCGAGCCTGGTCCACGTTCGTCTGCCCGCAGGCCTACTGCTTCTTCGCCCCGTAACGCGAGCGCGCCTGGCTGCGGTCGCTCACACCCGCGGCATCGAAAGCGCCGCGGACGATCTTGTAGCGCACGCCCGGCAGGTCTTTCACACGACCGCCACGGACGAGCACGATGGAGTGTTCCTGAAGGTTGTGACCGATGCCCGGGATGTAGGCCGTCACTTCCATCTGGTTCGTGAGACGCACACGTGCCACCTTGCGCAGCGCCGAGTTCGGCTTCTTCGGGGTGGTCGTGTAGACACGCGTGCACACGCCGCGCCTCTGAGGGTTGCCCTTCAGAGCCGGCGTGGCACTCTTCTCGGCTTTCGCCTTGCGGCCCTTGCGGACCAGCTGGTTTATAGTCGGCAACTTCCGGTTCTCCTTCTTCTGCTTGACGACTGCCGGCCCTTGCTGCAAGTGCTGCTGACGCAGGTCACCTAGCATGAGCCGCAAGGACGAACTCTAACAAAGGGAGTGCGAGCATGTCAAACGCCACGCGGCCGGGCGTATCCATACCCCTTGCATGCCATGGGTCGAACGCCATAGAAAAGGGCACCCCGGATCGCCCGGGGTGCCCTGACCAGGCGTTTTGCTACTAGGAGAGACTGAGCCCTCTTTCAGCCAGAGCTTGCTCGATCTCCTCGAGCGCTTTAGCGCCAAGACCTTCTATGCGCAGGATGTCGTCGGATGTGCGTCCTACGAGCGTCCGGACGTCCCCGATGCCTGCAGCAGCGAGTTTGGCTTCCCATCGCACAGAGATGCCCAGTTCGCTTATGGACAACTCCAACGCCTCATCGCCCGTCACTTCGGCAGGCGTCTTCTCGCCTGCCTCTGAAGCGCTCGGGGTGGGCTCGAACACGGTGCCGGCAAGCGCTGCGGCACTCTCGTCGTCGACCTCCGAGCCCAGGTCAGCGAAGAAAGCGGCTGCCTCGCTCGGGGTGAGGCCTGCTTCTTCTTCCTCGGGAAGCATGGGAGCCGGCAGCATCGCCTCGAGCTCCTTGAGCTCCTCGGGCGCGAACTCGGGAAGCGCGCCTTCTTCGGCGCGCGTCCACTCGGCGCTCTGCCCCTTGTAGGTGAGACGGACGCTGCGATAGCGGCGCATCCCGGTGGCGGCAGGAATGAGCTTGCCGATGATGACGTTCTCCTTCAAGCCGAGGAGCTGGTCTTCCTTGCCGGAGATGGCCGCATCGGTCAGGACGCGGGTGGTCTCCTGGAACGAGGCTGCAGACAGGTAACTGTCGGTGGCAAGGGATGCTTTGGTGATCCCAAGAAGGACCGGCGTGCCCACTGCAGGCTCCCGTCCCTCGGCCATCAACTTGTCGTTTATGTCAGCGAAGACGAACCTGTCCACGAACTGACCGGGCAGAAGGTCGGAGTCTCCCGGCTCGAGCACGGTCACCTTGCGGAGCATCTGACGTGCGATGACCTCGATATGCTTGTCGTTGATGTCGACGCCCTGGCTGCGGTAGACCTCCTGGACCTGGGAGACGATGTAGCGCAGCACCTCGCTCGGCCCCTTGAGGTGGAGCAGGTCATGGGGGTTCACCGAACCATCGGTCAACTGCTGGCCCACGGTCACCTTGGCACCGTTCTCCACTCCCGGACGCAGGCGAGCGCGCCGTGAGATGGTGTACGACTTCTCTCCGTCCTTCTTGGTCCCTTTGATGATGAGTTCGCGGGACTTCTCTCCTTCGACGATGGTCAGGGTGCCGGAGATCTCCGCGAGGACCGCCTGGCCCTTGGGCTTGCGCGCCTCGAAGAGCTCGGTCACACGCGGAAGACCATGCGTGATGTCCTCACCGGCCACGCCTCCCGTGTGGAAGGTTCGCATCGTGAGCTGCGTGCCGGGCTCACCGATGGATTGCGCCGCGATGATGCCGACCGCCGTGCCGATGTCCACGGGCTGACTGCTCGCCAAGTCCCAACCGTAGCAGGCCTGGCAGATGCCATGGGTGGCATGACAGGTCATGACGGTACGCAGCGTTATGCTCTCCAGGCCGGCCGCGATGAACTCCTCGATCTCGTCGACGGACGTGATGTACTCACCGGCGTCCTTGAGGACCTTGCGTCCCTTCTTGATGGGCTTGAGCACGCAACGTCCGATCAGGGTGTGGTCAGGGTCACCTGCTGCGTTGATGAGCGGGAACTCCACGCCCTCGTCCGTCTCGCAGTCCGCTTCGCGTACGATGACGTCCTGGGCGACGTCCACCAGGCGGCGGGTAAGGTATCCCGAGTCAGCCGTCCTCAGCGCGGTGTCGGCGAGACCTTTGCGCGCGCCGTGAGTGGAGATGAAGTACTCCAGCACGGTCAGCCCCTCGCGGAAGTTCGCCTTGATGGGGCGGTCCAGGATGTCGCCTTTCGGGTTGGCCATCAGGCCACGCATACCGGCCAACTGACGAATCTGCTTGATGTTACCTCTGGCTCCGGAGTGGGCCATCATGTAGATGGGGTTGAAGCGGTCGAAGTTGACCGCCATCGCCTCGCCGACCTCTTCGGTGGCGCGCGTCCAGATGTCCACTATCTGACGATGGCGCTCGTCGGCGGTGATGAGTCCCCTCTCGTACTGGGACTCGATGGTGTCCACCGCCTTCTCGGCCTCCTTCAGGATCTCCTCTTTCTCGGGCGGGACGGCGGCATCGTAGACGGAGACCGTGACGCCCGCACGAGTGGCGTAGTGGAAGCCCAGCCGCTTGATCTCATCGAGAATCTTCTCCATCGCGTTGGTCGAATAGCGGTTGGAGCAGTCCTCGACGATGTGCGATATGCCCTTCTTGTCGACCTCGTGGTTTATGTACGGATAGTCGTAAGGCAAGGAGCGGTTGAACGTGATGCGACCCACCGTGGTCTCGATGCGCTCCCCTGCCTTGCGCTCCCGCTGGGCGACGTTGCCGTCCTCGTCCACGTATTCCTCGAGGATGTCCTCGGTCAGACGTGCAGACACGGGAGCCTGGAGGTCCAGGCCACTGCGGCTGTCGTATGCGAGAAGGGCCTCGTCGAAGCTGGAGAACGCACGGCCTTCTCCCGGCATGCCCGAACGGGACGCCGTCAGGTAGTACAGTCCAATCACCATGTCCTGGGTGGGAGTCGTGAGAGGACGACCGTGTGCCGGTGACTTCACGTTGTTCGACGAGAGCATCAGCACCCTCGCCTCTGCCTGAGCCTCCGCGGACAGCGGCAGGTGCACGGCCATCTGGTCGCCGTCGAAGTCGGCGTTGAACGCCGTGCACACCAGCGGGTGGATGCGGATGGCCTTGCCTTCCACCAGGATGGGCTCGAAGGCCTGGATGCCGAGCCTGTGGAGAGTGGGAGCTCGGTTCAGGAGCACAGGGTGCTCTGTGATGACCTCTTCCAGCACATCCCAGACCACGCCTCTCTGGCGGTCGACGAGTCTCTTGGCCGCCTTGATGTTCTGGGCATGGTCGAGGTCGACCAGGCGCTTCATCACGAACGGCTTGAACAGCTCCAGCGCCATCTGCTTGGGCAGGCCACACTGGTGCAGCTTGAGTTCAGGCCCGACCACGATGACGGAACGGCCGGAGTAGTCCACTCGTTTGCCCAGCAGGTTCTGACGGAAACGGCCCTGCTTG
>CAYWAF010000074.1:0-2544 GCA_964456355.1 uncultured Eubacteriales bacterium
GGGTGTTGTCCACGTACTGTTGGGTTATCGTCGACGCGCCTTCAGCCAGAGAGCCTTGGGCGATGTCGACGACCACGGCACGTGCCACACCCAGGACGTCCACGCCCTCGTGCTCATAGAAGCGCTCGTCCTCGATAGCCACTATCGCATCTGCAAGGTCGGTCGCGATCTCAGACATCGGGACCACCGTGCGGTTCTCCAGATACAACCTTGCGAGCAAGACGCCGTCGGCGGAGTAGATCTTCGTGGCTTGCGCCATCTTGAAAGCTTCGGGCGACTCGTAGTCCGGCAGGTCTTCGAGCCACGTCTGGACCACAGCGAAAGCCGTCACGGCCCCGGCCAGTATGATGGCGAGGGTGAGCATGAGCACGATGGCCAGACCCCGGATGACGTATGCTCCGGAGTGGTTCTTCCTTCTGTTCCTGCGGGCTCGCCGGCTTGACATGCTCGTGGCTCACCTCCAATCTCTCATTGTGCCCCATGGCGCGAACATCGTGCCAGGTTAACACCGTTACGTTACTGAACGGATACCACGTCCATGAGAAGCTCCCTGAGCGGTCGTTCCGAGGCGGCCCGTCGACATCACACCCCGGAGCTGCTCGCACCTGCGGGCGGCCCGGACTCATTGCGCGCTGCTGTCGCCAATGGAGCAGACGCCGTCTATCTGGGAGTCGGCGAGTTCAACGCTCGACGCGGCGCGGAGAACTTCACGCTCGACACGCTCTCCGAGGCGTGTCGCTTCGCACACCTGCACGGTGTCCACATATATCTCACGGTCAACATACTGCTACTCGACGAGGAGCTGGAGGATGCTCTGCGCCTGGTCGACGAAGCATGGACTGCCGGGGTCGATGCGGTCATCGTCCAGGACCTCGGCTTCCTGCAAGCGATACGCGAGTATCTCCCACACGTCCGCATCCATGCCTCCACGCAGATCGGGATGCACAACACTCCCACTCTCACAGAGCTTGCCGAAGCGGGCGTGGCCAGGGTGACGCTCGCTCGCGAGACGTCGCTGTCAGAGATCGCGGACCTGGCCGTCGCGGGTGAGGCACGGGGCGTCGAGGTCGAGTCGTTCGTGCACGGCGCACTCTGCTTCTGCTACTCGGGGCAATGCCTGATGTCCTCGATGATCGGTGGCCGCTCCGGCAACCGTGGACTATGCGCACAACCCTGTCGTCTTCCGTACGAACTCCTTGCAGAGGACGGTTCTCCCGTCGAGACGGAAGGTCCCTACCTGCTCTCGCCGAAGGACCTACGCGGCCTTGAGCATCTACCCGCTCTCGTGCGTGCGGGCGTCGCAGCGCTGAAGATAGAAGGTCGTCTCAAGCGTCCCGAGTACGTGGCGCTAGTGACGTCGGTCTACCGCAAGGCTCTCGACCGCGCGATCGCCGATCCCGAGGGTTTCGAGGTGTTCGACTCGGAAGTCGCGATATTGGAAGAAGCGTTCTCCAGGGGGTTCTCGCCGGCGTATCTGGTAGGCGAGCGAGGTAATGCGATGATGAGCTACAAGCGTCCCAACAACCGTGGGGTCCGAGTGGGGCGCGTGGTGGATGTGGAGGACTCCTTCCATGTGACTGTCGCTTTGGACAAGCCGCTCCAGGTCGGCGACATCATAGAGTTCTGGACCAACAAAGGCCGCTTCGCTCAAGAGGTGGGGAAGATGTCCGTCCGTGGGGCGTCCGTCTTGAGCACCCCTGCAGGCGAGCAGGTCAAAATCCTCACCGAGAAACCCGTCGGTCATGGTGACCGTGTCTTTCGCGTGCGCGATTCCGCTCTGGAGGCCGCAGCTCGCAGGACGTTCACCGGGAAAGATGTCGGCGAGATCCTCGTGGATGTCTCCGTCCGGGCCGTGAAAGGCAAGCCCTTGCGCGTGGAGGTCTCAGACGGTGCGCACATAGGGTCTGCAGAGGGCGGTACCGTGACGCCGGCCAGGACCAAGTCAATAGGGGCCGAGGAGATCGTCGAGCATGTGGGTCGCCTCGGCGGCACTCCCTACAAGGTCCGCTCGTGGGACATCGAACTGCAACCGGGGGTGGGACTCGGCTACTCGGAACTACACCGCGTGCGCCGTGAGGCGATAGAGCGCTACGAGGAGGACGCACTTTCGGGATGGCTCTCCCGCAAGCCGCTCCATCCGCGTCTGACCCCCCTGCCGGTCTCCAAGCGTGAGAGGCGGCAGGCTCCCGAGATGGTCGTCCACACTTTCGAGCCTGCAGTCGCTCGTGCCTGCCTGAATGTCGGAGCGGTACGGGCGATCATGCCGCACTGGGCTATCGACGAGGACCTCCTTGCCGACCCGCGCATCTCGGTCGAGCTGCCACGGGTGGTGCACGACAGCGAGATGCCTCCGCTCTTGGCGCTGGCGTCAGCGGCACCTCGTCTGGTCGCAGGGAACCTCGGCATGCTCCGCCCTGCTGCCGAGACCGGCGCGACGGTGGAGGCGCATTGGGGGCTCGGTGCGCTCAACTCCCGTACCGTCCGCTATCTCGCCGAGGCAGGCGCACGCTTCGTCTGGCTCTCGCCTGAACTCTCGGAAAGGCA
>CAYWAF010000074.1:2644-4422 GCA_964456355.1 uncultured Eubacteriales bacterium
GCCGTCGGCGTGGATGCCGTGCGACTCGACTTCACAGTCGAGAGCGCGAGGGAGGCCTCGCGCATCACGACGGCCGTTCGCAACGCCTTGCTTGCCGCTGCCGCCGGACGCAAGCCTCCGTCCGAGCCCGTGGTGGACGGCGTGACGTCGGGGCACTTCTTCAGGGGCGTGCGCTAGCGCACCTCGACCTCCTTGGTCACCGACGAGGTCTGGTCGCTGTCGTCGGTTATCCAGAGCGTGACCTCGTAGGTCCCCGGGTCGTTGAAGACGTGGGTGACGCTCATGCCCTCGGCGGTCTGCCCGTCGTCGAACTCCCAGTAGTACTTCACGATGCTTCCGTCGTCCGAGGAGGAGGATGCGTCGAAGGCCACAGGACTCCCATGCTGAGGGTCGACAGGCCCGAAGGTGAAGTCAGTGGTGGGCGGCATGTCGCTGGTGCCGCCGGTCGACACCACTATGTTCACGACCGTCTCGGTGGTTCCCATGCTGCCTGCGGCGGGGGACTGCCGTGCCACTATCCCTATCGGCACGCCCTGCACGTCCTCCTCCTGCACCTCGAAGCGGAGCATCAGCTCCTGAAGCAACGCTATGGCCTTCTCCTTCGTCATGCCTATGAGGTTCGGTATCTCTATCTCTTCCGGTCCCGTGTGCACGTTGCAGGTCCCCGGAGTGTGGCCTTCGAGGAACAGCGGCCTGTAGGTGGAAGGACACCATTCGGTCGCGCGCATCCCGGTGAGGGTGCAGGCGCTGATCGTGACGAGTCCGTCGGGTCGCTCGAAGTCCCTCTTGGCGATGTCCTTGTGAGCCTCCAACATGAACTTGCGCCATATCTCTGCCGGGAAGGAGCCGCCTGTGACTCTGCGTCCATGGACGTCCTTCATCTCTTTCTGTGCTTCGGGATAGCCGACCCACACGGCACAGACGATATCGGGGGTGTAGCCCACGAACCAGGCGTCACGGTACTCCTGGGTGGTCCCGGTCTTGCCGGCCGCATACCTCCCGATGTTCGCGGCGGTCCCGGTGCCACGTGATATGACGCCTTTGAGGATGTCGGTGGTCAGGTAGGCCACTGCGGGGTCGAGCGCCTCCGGAGTGACGGATGTGGAGTAACTGCGTATGACCTCGTCCTCATGGTCCACGACCTCGGTGAGCCCGTAGGGCTTCGCCAGCTTGCCGTTGGCGGCGAACACTCCATAGGCGGAGGCCATCTCCAGAGGTGAGACACCCTCATCCAGCCCTCCCAGAGCGATGGCGGGTACCGGCGTTATCCCTTCGTGGATGCCCATCTTCTCGGCCGTGGCCACGACGTCTTCGGGGCCGACGTCCAATATCAGCTGGGCGAAGACCGCGTTGACCGACTTCTCGGTCGCGGTGCGCAGCCGCATCTCGCCTCCGCTCTTGCTGCCCGTGACCTTCCAGGTCTGTCCGTTGGCCAACTGGAAGGTACGAGGGCCTGCCGGGAACCTCTCCTCGGGCAAGACCCCTTCCTGAAGGGCCGTGGCCAGCACGAACGGCTTGAATGCCGACCCGGGTTGCCTGCGCCCCTGGACGGCCACGTTGAACTGCTGGGTGTTGAAGTCCTTGCCGCCGACCATGGCGAGGATCTCGCCGGTGCTCGGGTCCAGGGCTACCAGCGCCGCCGAGGGATCGCCTTCCTGGTCGAGTGTCTCGGCTATCGCTTTCTCGGCTGCGGCCTGCATGCGCGAGTCCAGCGTCGTCTTGGCCGTGATGCCTCCCCGGAAGACGACTTCCGAGCCGTACTCCTCGATCAGTTGCGC
>CAYWAF010000074.1:4522-7430 GCA_964456355.1 uncultured Eubacteriales bacterium
AGATACAACTGCAGGATCTCGTCCTTGTCGTACTCCTTCTCGAGCCGGTAGGACAAGACGGCTTCCTGCACCTTCCGCTTCAGCGTCATCTCCGGGGTGACGAAGGCGTTCTTGACCCATTGCTGGGTTATCGTCGAGCCGCCGTGGTGCTTGCCTTGGGTCACGTCCACCCACAGCGCACGCATGATGCCCCATGGGTCCACTCCGCCATGGTCGTAGAAGCGTTTGTCTTCCGTGGCGATGACGGCCTGCCTCAGGGCGATGGGTATGTCGGCGAGGTCGCGGTCAGTGCGGTTCTCCTCCGCGTAGAGCTTCGCCAGGATCTCACCGTTGCGATCCACGATCACCGAGGTCTGGTCACGCCCTTTGGGCTTGGCTCCGGGGTCAGGCAGGTCGCGGACGATGGCGGCATACGCGATGCCGCCCACTATGAGCAAGAGGAGGAGGGCGAGCGCGAGGGAGATGGCGACGACCTTGAGGACCTTCCTGCGCTTCGAGTCCTTGCGCTTCGGAGTCCGGACACTGTCGCGTGAAGACGTCGTGCGAGTGGTGCGCGTCGTCCCTTTCTTCGGCGACCTACGGGTCTTCTTCCCCGTCGACGTGCCGGTGGTGCGTGTGCGCTTGCGGGTGGGAGGTTTCCCGCTCTGTTTGCGAGGTCGCGGCTTCGGCCTCGGTCGGTCCGAGCCCTGTCTGCTCCGCTTCCTTCTCTTTCGGTCGAACTCGTCCATTCACACCTTCGGGGGGTAGTAAGGGGCTGCTCGAGCGAGCCCGCACTTTCGCTTCTCGACCCGCACCATGCTCGGCACGGAGCGGGTCTTCCTCATGCTAGTATGACGTGCGAACCGCATGCCAGCCAACAGTTTCGAGGTATCGGTCCGGTTACCGATGTCATCGGGCCGTCCTCGGGCTCCCGGACACGATACGGAGGGTCACACGCAAGATGCTTCCTGCCCAAGAACAGATGCATGTCATCGAGAGTGGCGCTGCCGACATCGTCCCCGAAGACGAGCTCCTGAAACGTCTCGGCGAGGGCAGGTCCTTGCGCATAAAACTCGGCGTGGACCCCACGGCGCCCGACCTCCATCTGGGACACGCCGTGCCGCTGCGCAAGCTCCGGCAGTTCCAGGACCTCGGGCATACCGTCGTACTCATCATCGGTGACTTCACCGCTCTCATCGGCGATCCCTCCGGCCGCAGCACCACACGTCCGGCGCTCACTCCCGAGCAGATCGAGGCCAACGCCAAGACATACATAGATCAGGCATACAGGATCTTGGATCCCGACAGAACGGAGCAGAGGCGCAACTCTGAGTGGCTGGGGCCGTTGGACTTTGCGGACATCCTCAGACTCTCCAGCAAGTTCACCGTCGCACGCATCCTGGAGCGCGACGACTTCCAGAAGCGTTATCGCGAAGGCATCGGCATCTCGCTACACGAACTGCTCTACCCGATGGCGCAGGCCTACGACTCCGTCGCCATCGAGGCCGACGTGGAGCTCGGCGGCACCGACCAACTCTTCAACCTCCTGGCCGGTCGTGAACTCATGGAGAAGATGGGGATGACCCCTCAGGTCTGTCTGACGCTCCCCTTGCTCGAAGGCACCGACGGCGTCCAGAAGATGAGCAAGTCGTACGGAAACTACATAGGACTCACCGACCCGGCCGACGAGATGTTCGGCAAGGTGATGTCGATCCCGGACGAGCTCATGGTCAAGTACTACCGGCTGTGCACCTCGTTGCCCGTGGAAGAGGTGGAGGCGATAGAGGCCGACCTTGCCGAGGGCGCCCTGCATCCCAACGCAGCCAAGCGGCGCCTGGCTCGCGAGATAGTGACCCTCTACCATTCTCCTGCAGCCGCCGAAGAGGCGGAGGCCGCCTTCGACCGCCTATTCAAGGAACGCAAGTTGCCCGAAGACGTCCCTGAGGTCGCCGTCGAGCTCTCCGACGAGGTCCACCTGCCTGCTCTTCTGAAGGAGGCGGGTCTCGTCAGCTCCAACGGGGAAGGGCGGCGGATGATAGACCAGGGCGGGGTGAAGGTGGACGGCGAGCCTGTGGCCGCCGGGACCTACGACGTTCCGAGAGCGAGCGTGGAAGGCAGGGTGGTGCAGGTCGGCAAGCGCCGTTTCGCTCGCATCACTCCTGCTTGATCCGGACGCATCGGCGCAAGAACCCTTAGCCATCATGACCTGCTCGTCGCCTGTCAACGCCTCCGAGCGGAGCCGTTTGCATCCTGCGTGAGGCGGGTATCATCCTTGAGCGGAAAAGGCATGCTTGGATATTGAAAACCCCTGCTTCAGGTGGTAGTCTATGCAAGCTGCTTCTGCAGCGTTCTGTCTGACCCCGAGGAGCAAGTTGAAAACGTTCACCTTCCAGGAGACGATGTTTTCGAGGTGACCGTTGCCGACAGGTGACGGTTTTCCGTTGCGACGCCTCCTGGGTTCCCGGGAGGCGTTTTGATTTCTTGTGACGCGGGCGATGCTCCTCGTCAGGGGACTGGACAGAAAGCCTGAAAGAAGTTGTTGACAGTCCGAAGAGGAATGCGTAAAGTGTCCTCTTGCCGCCTGATGAGCAATCAGGCGGATCGTGGCGGAGAAAGTGCAGGCAATCGGTAGTTTTTCCGCCGGGCTTGAACCTTGAAAACCGGATACTGTGACAAGCCAGTAAGAGGTTCGCATATGCGAACCACATGAACCCGTCATATCCGTTAGGGTCGATCAAAAGACCAAACCGGAATGACTTTATCGGTCCAAACCACGTCGGCCTCACGGTCGGCGAAGGTGGATCGGTCCGGATCGAGCAGATCCAAACCTCTGTGAACCACAGGCCTTCGTGCCTGTGACACTTTCAACGGAGAGTTTGATCCTGGCTCAGGATGAACGCTGGCGGCGTGCTTAACACATGCAAGTCGA
>CAYWAF010000075.1:0-5801 GCA_964456355.1 uncultured Eubacteriales bacterium
GGTGACTACGTGAAGATGACGCTCTACATCGATGCCGAGCAGGAGCATTAGTTGGACTCTCTCCTCCGATACGGTCCTGGACTGCTGATACTCCTCATCGCTTTTCTCGTGTCACACACGGTCACCGTCGTGATCGTGACAGGGGGGTCCATGATGCCTGCGCTGCACCCCGGCGACATCTGCATAGTGGTGCGAGGGGTGCGGTATGAGGAGGGCGATGTGGTTCTCTACCACCATGGTGGGGACCGTGTCCTGCACAGGGTAGTCGCAGCAGGTCCACGAGGGGTCCGTACACGAGGGGACGCCAATCGCTCTCTTGACCGGGAGATGGTGCCGTTGGCGGACGTGGAAGGTCGAGTGGTGCGGGTGTTCCGTCTGAGCGAGGTGCTGCACCTTGCCTCACCGTCGGGCAGTGCTACACTGCTGAACCAGTCGCATACAAGGCGATGACGGAGAGGCGGACACGCATCGACCCGGACACAGGGAGAGGTCTCGTCAGACTGGGAGGACCTCCCGGGGCGCGTTTCCGGTTCACTCCACCAGCCGCGAGCTGAAAGGGCCTCATGCCCCGGTAGGTGAGCCGGAGCCCCCGTTACAGGGCGAGGCGGCAAGGATGCCGCCGATCGCACCGGCGCTCTTCACCGGTGCATGGAGTGGGCCTCGAGAGAGGCCAACCAGGGTGGTACCGCGGGAGCCGGCTCCCGTCCTTGGGCGATCTGCCGAGGATGGAGCCGGCTTTTCAAGTCCGTCGGGGTCAGAGCCGTACGAGGAAGGGCGCTTATAGATGAGCGTTATAGAACAGTTGAACGCCATGCGTGATGAGGCGCTTGAGCGCATCGGAGGCGCACAAGACCTGGAGGCGCTCGATGCGGTGCGCGTGGAGTACCTCGGGAAGAAGGGTTCTCTCACGGCAGTCCTGAGGGGCCTGGGCCAAGTCCCGGATGACGAACGGCCTGCAGTGGGAAAGGCGGCTAACGAGGTACGTGCTGCACTCGAAGAGGCCATACGCGAACGCGAAGAACGACTCTCCGCTGCAGCGCTCGAAGCCAAGGTAGCGGCGGATGCCGTGGACGTCACGCTCCCGGGCAGGCGTCGCGCTCCCGGCCGCGAACACCTGATAAACATGATCATGCGTGAGATCACCGAGATATTCATCGGACTCGGCTACGAGGTGGCCGAAGGCCCCGAGGCCGAACTCGAGTACTACAACTTCACTGCTCTCAACCATCCTCCGGCACATCCTGCGCGGGCAGCCACGGACACGTTCTATCTGGAAGACCCGACGGGGGCCCCTGATGCCGAGGGTCGCTCCGACGTGTTGCTGCGGACGCACACGAGTCCGGTGCAGATACGCACCATGGAGAAGAAGCAACCTCCGCTCTACGTCATCTCGCCGGGCAGGGTGTATCGGCGCGACATCGCAGACCCCAGTCACTTGCCTCAGTTCCATCAGGTGGAAGGCCTCGTGGTGGACAAGGACATCACCTTCGGCGACCTGAAAGGGACGCTCGACTACTTCTGCAAGGAGATGTTCGGTCACGACCGCAAGACACGCTTCCGTCCGCACTTCTTCCCCTTCACCGAGCCATCGGCGGAGGTGGACGTCTCCTGCGGGATATGCAAAGGGGCCGGTTGCCGCTTCTGCAAAGGGACTGGCTGGCAGGAGATATTGGGCTGCGGGATGGTCGACCCGAACGTCTTCGGATACGTGGGCATAGACCCCGAGGAGTACACGGGCTTCGCCTTCGGCATGGGGGCCGAGCGCATCGCAGCGCTCAAATACGACATCCCGGACCTGAGGATGCTGGTCGAAGGCGACATGAGGTTCCTCCGGCAGTTCTGAGAGACAAGACAGCAGACGGACACCGACCATCGGGAGGACAGAGGACTGAGATGCGGGTCTCACTCAAATGGTTACGCGAACTCGTGGATGTGGACATCCCCGTAGAAGAGCTGGCTGAACTCCTCGACATGACGGGAACGGCCGTCGAGAGCATCGAGAAAGTCGGCGAAGGGCTCGAAGGCGTGGTCGTCGGTCAGATACTCACCAAGGAGAAACACCCGAACGCTGACAAGTTATGGGTGACCACGGTGGACATAGGTGCCGAGCGGCCTCTCGACATAGTCTGTGGCGCACAGAACTTCGAGGCGGGCGACAAAGTCCCGGTAGCCACGGTAGGCACCACCCTGCCCAACGGCATGAAGATAAGGAAAGCGAAGCTGCGCGGCGAGGTCTCGGAAGGCATGAACTGCTCGCCGGCCGAGTTGGGGATGGGCGAGGACCATTCCGGGCTGATGATCCTGGAGCCGGATGCGCCAGTGGGCATGCCGTTCGCCGAATATCGCGGTCTCTCCGACACGGTCATAGAGCTCGAGGTCACTCCGAACCGACCAGATTGTCTCTCGATGGCAGGCGTGGCCAGGGAGGTGGCGGCGATCACCTCCAAGACCTCGACCGTCCCGTCACAGACGCCCCCGGAGTCCGGGAAGCCCGTGACCGATTCCGTTCGTGTCACCATCGACGACCCCGATCTGTGCCCCCGCTACACCGCTCGCCTGATAGAAGGCGTCAGCGTCGGCCCGTCTCCGGAGTGGTTGACAGCCAAGTTGATCGCCGCCGGACAGCGACCGGTCAACAACATCGTCGACATCACCAACTACGTGATGTTCGAGTTGGGTCAGCCTCTACACGCCTTCGACGCTGCCACCATAGGCAAGGACGAGGATGGCAGGTCCCATGTGATAGTGCGTTGTGCCACAACGGGCGAGAAGCTCGTCACGCTCGACGGTCAGGAACGTGACCTGGACGAGCGCACCCTCCTCATCTGTGGCCCCACAGGACCGATAGCCCTGGCCGGAGTGATGGGCGGCGAACACACGGAGGTCTCCGAGAACACAGTGGACATACTTCTGGAGTCCGCCTCGTTCGACAACGCCTCGATCAGTCGCACGAGTCGTTCCCTCGGCCTCATCTCGGAGGCGTCGTTGCGCTTCGAGCGCGGGGTAGACCCCAACGGCTGCGTCGCCGCCATCGACCGTGCCGCTGCCCTGATGGCCGAGATATGCGGAGGCAAGGTCGCATCCGGCGTGGTGGACGAGTATCCGCGACCGCTACGACCGCGCCTCCTCACGCTGCGCGTCGCTCGTCTCAACGCCATACTCGGCACGCGGATCCCTGCCGATGAGGTAGCAGGCATACTCACCCGTCTCGGCATGACGGTAACGGGTGAAGGGGAGACGCTCGAGGTATCCGTGCCCACCTTCCGCCCCGACCTCGAGCGAGAGATAGACCTCGTGGAAGAGGTCGTGAGGGTCTGGGGGATGGAGCGCGTGGAGCCCACCAAGCCGGGAGGGCGCGACAGGGTAGGTCATCTCACCGAGGAACAGCGCTGGCACGAGCGCATAGGGAACGCTCTGCGGGCGGCGGGTCTCAACGAGACGATGACCTATTCCTTCGGGGACGAGAAGGATCCGGAGCGAATGGGCATCGTACCGGCCGAGGACGAGCGTCCTGTTCGTTTGCTCAACCCGATGTCCGAGGACCAGTCCGTCATGCGCCGCACGATAGCCCCCGGGCTGATCCGCTCGGTCGCCTACAACCAGCACCGGGACGTGGACAACGTGCATCTCTACGAGATGGGCAAGGTCTTCTTCTCCCGAGAAGGGGAGAAGCTTCCCGCAGAGTCACTCATGGTGTGTGGACTTCTGGCCGGCCGGTGGAACCTGCCCGCATGGAACGACCCTCCGGAAGCAGGCGACCTGCCCGGAGCCGACCTACGCTCGCCACAGCTCCACTTCTTCGACGGGAAAGGTGTCATAGAATCCCTCATGGAAGAGCTGGGGATAGAGCGTTGGTCCCTCAAGGCCGAGGAGTATCCGTGGTTGCAACCCGGGCGCAGCTCTTCCGTGATGGTGGGTAAGACGGTCGCAGGATGGCTGGGCGAGATCCATCCTCATGCGTTGGAGGCTTTCGAGGCCGAAGGGCCTGTCACGATGTTCGAACTGGATGTGGACGTGCTCGTCCGCAACGCCGTCACTGTCAAGGGCTACAAAGACATCCCTCGTTTCCCGGCCGTGGAACTCGATATCGCACTCCTGGTCGATAAGGACGTCTCCTACGAGAGGGTGGTCCGTGCGATCTCGTCTTCCGGAGGCAAGATCTTGGACTCCGTGCGCCTTTTCGACGTGTATGAAGGCCCCGGAGTCCCAGACGGCAAGAAGAGTCTTGCGTTCGCACTCTTGTATCGTGCGCCGGATCGCACGCTCACCGATGAAGAGGTCCGACCGGTGCACGAGAAGTTGTTGCGCAAAGTCACCAGTGCGGTGGGCGCACAGTTGAGGAGTTAGCGCTCCGCTCCGAACATAATGCATATCATCTAATAAAAATGAATTTTCTATGCATATTCGTTGACAGATATACGAATAATGCATAGAATCCTCTCATCGTTCATCGGTGAGAGGATTCTTGATGACCAAGGCTGCCATCATAGGAGCGCCGGGATATGCAGGCGTCGAGCTCACGCGCCTGCTTCTTTCGCACTCAGGCTTCGAATTGGTGGTCGTCACCTCTTCTTCGGAAGCGGGACGGGCGGTAGGAGACGTCTACCCCGCTCTCGCACACTTCACCGACCTCGTGTACGAAGAGCCGGACGTCGAAGCCATCTCTCGCAAGGCGGAGGTCGCTTTCCTCGCCGTCCCCCATACGGCGGCCCTGAAGTGGGCTCCTGCACTGTTGGAGGCGGAGGTCATGGTGGTGGACGCCTCGGCCGACTACCGCTTGGGAGACCCGGCGGTCTATGAGGAGTGGTACAAGGTCGAGCACACCTCTCCCCACCTGCTCGAAGAAGCCGTCTACGGGCTGCCGGAGCTCGGTGCCAGGGAGAGCCTCGCGAAGGCGAGACTGATAGCATGTCCGGGATGCTACCCGACTGCCACGCTGCTTGCAGCCGTCCCTGCGTTGGAATCGGGCGTCAGCGAGGGACGTCACGTGGTCGTGGACGCGAAATCCGGCGTCTCCGGAGCAGGGCGGACCCCCAACGTGACCACCCATTATCCTTCGGCCAACGAGGCGATCGCACCTTACAAGGCCGGAACGCACAGACACATCCCCGAGATGGAGCAGGGGTTGTCGAAGGTGGTCGGAAGGCAGGTCAAGGTGACGTTCGTCCCGCATCTGACGCCGATGACCAGAGGTCTCCTGGCTACTGTCTACATGGACCTTTCCGGCGACCTTTCGGACGAGGAAGCCGTGGACCTCTACCGCGAGAAGTACTTTGGAGAACCGTTCATCACCGTCCATGGACCGGGGCACATGCCCAGCACCTCCGAGGTGAGGGGCTCCAACCGTGCCCACATCGGTGTGGCCGTCGACCATCACACGCAGACGCTGATCGCTGCCTGTGCGATAGACAACCTTGTGAAAGGAACGTCCGGCCAGGCCGTCCAGTGCGCGAACATCGCTTCCGGCTATGAGGAGACCGCGGGTCTCGACGTGCCACTTCCAGTCCTTTAGGAGGGACCGTGACCGAAGGCTCAGACATGCGGATCGTTCCGACCGAAGGAGGAGTGCTGGCCGCGGAGGGCTTCTCTGCCTCCGGGGTGAGCGCCGGCGTGAAGGGTTCGGGCAAGCCGGACCTCGCGTTATTGGTGGCCGACGGAGGGCCGGTGCCTTCAGCGGCCGTCTTCACCACCAACTCCATGGCCGCACCCCCCGTCATCCTGTCCCGGCTGCATGTCTCCGACGGACTTTTACGCGCCGTGGTGGTCAACTCTGGTAACGCCAATGCATGCACCGGCGAGAA
>CAYWAF010000075.1:5901-7412 GCA_964456355.1 uncultured Eubacteriales bacterium
GCGGGACGGCCGTCGACTTCGACGAGACCGCTGCCGCTGCTGCGCTGTCCGCAGACGAGATCGAGGTCCTCGTCGACCTGGGCCTGGGAGAAGGGTCGGCCACGGTCTGGACTTGCGACCTCTCCTACGAGTACGTGCGCATAAACGGAGAGTATCGGAGTTGAGATGACAGAGGGGCGCTCCGCGCATCCTCATCTGCCACGATCGCTGGAAGGACGGGAGACTGACGTGGAAGACCTACTGATGAAGGCGCAGACGCTCACCGAAGCGTTGCCGTACATCAAGCGCACCTGGGGGAGAACGGTCGTCATCAAGTACGGTGGCTCGGCCATGACCGACCCCGTCCTCCGCGAGAAGGTGGCCAGCGACATCGTGCTCATGAAACTGGTCGGGATAAACCCCGTCATAGTCCACGGTGGCGGTCCCGACATAACCGCATACATGGAACGGATGGACATGCAGGTGCGCTTCCATGACGGGCTCCGTGTCACCTCGGACGAGGCTATGGAGGTCGTCAAGATGGTGTTGGTCGGGAAGGTCAACAAGGAGCTGGTCGCCGCCATCAACGCTCACGGGCGGCTTGCAGTCGGCGTGTCCGGCGATGATGCCAATCTCATCAAGGCCAAGCAGAAGGACCCCGGACTCGGTCGCGTGGGCGAGGTCACCGAGATCGATACGACCGTCATCACCAACCTCATAGACGATGGCTTCATACCGGTCATCGCGACCGTGGCCGCCGGTGAGGACGGCGGTTCGTACAACATCAACGCAGACCTCATCGCTGGTGAGATGGCAGCCGTCCTCGACGCCGAGAAGGTCATCTTCCTCACCGATGTCGACGGGCTGTACGAGGACTTCGACGACAAGGACTCGCTGATAAGTCGCCTCACTCTCGAACAGGCCGAGGACCTCATCGCTTCCGAGAACCTCTCCTCGGGCATGATCCCGAAGGTCACTGCGTGCACGATAGCGCTGAGAGGCGGGGTCGGTCGGGCACACATCCTCAACGGGACGGTCCCGCACGCCCTGCTCCTGGAGATCTACACGGACGAAGGCGTGGGCACGATGATCGTCCACCCTGACGACGAGGTCAGGAGCCCGGAGACGATCGATGAGGTGACTCTGTGATGGGTGCGCTCTACGACACGACGTGCGCTAAGGATGCGGCGTTCCATGCGGGTCTTTATGCTCGCAAGCCAGTGATGTTCGTCCGTGGTGCGGGGATGAGGCTCTACGACGATGACGGCAACGAGTACCTTGATTTCGTGTCGGGACTCGGTGCTGTCAATCTCGGACATTCGCACCCTGCCGTGGCTTCTGCAGTGGCGGTGCAGATGGCCACACTGGTGCACGTCACGAACTTATATCAGGTCGAACACCGCTCGGAACTCGCCGAGAGGTTGGTCGGGCTCGCAGGTGGGGGCATGAAGGCCTTCTTCTCCAACTCGGGAGCCGAGGCCAACGAGGGAGCCATCAAACTCGCCCGCAAGTGGGGCAAGACCCATAAAGGG
>CAYWAF010000076.1:0-5913 GCA_964456355.1 uncultured Eubacteriales bacterium
GAGGCGAACAAGCGACCCTCGTAGAAACTACGCTCCAACGCCTTCTCGGAAGCGACTATCCTGCGCCAGGACTCGTCACGGAGCTGGACCAGCCTGCCCCTCGGCCTGGGTTCGCCCATCACTCCCACCCCCACCGTCGGAAGAGCAGGGTGCGAACGGTGCCCAGGTTGTCGAAGACGCGAACCCCGAAGGCCACCACCGCAGCGAGATAGAGTTCGCGCACGCCGATCCTGTCACCGACGAAGACGATGAACGCAGCCATCAGGGTGTTGGTGATGAAGCCCGACACGAAGGCCTTGTCGTCGAAGGTCTCCTCCAGCGCCGCCTTGATGCCCCCGAGACAGGCGTCTATGGCCGCCAGGACCGCCACCCCCAGGTACGTGAGGAGGAACACGGGCACGCTGATGTTCATGAGCAGGCCCAGGGTTATCCCGAGCGCCAGAGCCAAGAAAAGCATCAACATCAGTCGTCCTCCTCGCTCACGCCCACATACATGGGCCTCAACGTGCCCTTGTACGCCTCTATCACCACTTCGTCCATCTGAGATATGTCGGTCTGCAGGCCGTACTGGCTCTTGTATGTGCTGAAGAGGAGGGCTGCCACAGGGTCTTCCTCGACCGCCTGCTCCAGAGCGACGGGGTCGCCTATGGCGTGGATGACGTATGGGCTGCCGAGTCTGGTGCTGTTGACGAGGACCGTCGTGCCCGCACAACGTATGGGCGTGGTGGCGACTATCCGCTCCCCGTTGATGTCTATCGCTTCTGCACCTCCGTTGAAGAGGGCGTTCACGACGGCCGTGATGTCGGTGTCGTGGATGATGTAGTCGTTGGGATCGGCGTCCACGGCGACGTCGTTGCCGTCGCCCAAGACGACCTCGACCCCCGGACCGGTCACTGCGGTGAGACCGGCCGCTTGGCGTACCGCACTCAATTCACGGGTGTAGGCGTCGCTGACCCCGGAGTTCTCCGCCGCCTCGGACTCGAGCATGTCCATGCGGTCCCTGAGCTCGGCAAGGCGTCCCTGGAGTTCGGTCCTTTCCGCCTCCAGACCCCTGACAACACTCGCCAGGTCAGTGGCTCGTTCGGGGTGTATCGTGTCGAACTGCCTCGTGGTGTTGAAGGCCACCGCCACCAGGAAACCGAGCACGGCGATGACCGCGACCAGGGCAGGGCGGGTGAGGTTGTCTGACATGGTACTCGCGCCTAACTGCATGACCCGTTGCTTGGACATCGAACATCATAGTTTAGCAGGCAGATGGCTGTATGACAGACCTCTCCGCCTACCTGTACCGTACTGTTACCCGGATATCGCGCCTTCGACCACGCTTCGCCACTCGTCCAGCAGCGCATCGGTCTTCGGAAGATCGTCTGCCTCGGCGTAGATGATGACCGTCGGCTCGCTGGCGTGCGGGAGGACCAGGACCCATCCGTCGTCCTCGAAGACCTTCACGCCTTCGGTGAGGTCGGTCTTCTTGCCCACCGCGGCCTCCGTCACCGCCCGCATGACCGCACCTTTGCGGTCGGCCGGACAGAACACGGCTATCTCTATCTTGCGCGGCTCGGGAAGCGCGCCGACGACCTCGTCCAAGGACTCTCCCGTGACAGAGAGCATGTGGGAGACCATCCCGAGAGTCATCACGGCGTCGTATCCGGCCAAGAACTTCCCGAACATGAAGCCACCTTTGGTGCTGGCCGCCAGACCCGCATCCCCCTTCAGAAGAGCCGCCGCCAACGCCCTCCGCGTACGCCCCGGTCGTACGACCTTCCGGCCATGACGAGCCGCGACCTTCTCGATGGCAGAGGTCGCATGCAGGGTGGTGGCCACAGGAAGCCCGGAGACGTCCGTGCGGCACCACAGGTCGACGACGGCGAGCATGGCAGTCTCGTGGTCGAGCACGCGCCCGGTCTCCGTGATGAAACGCAACCTCTCGCCCACCGCGTCGAAACGCACGCCGAAGTCCGCTCCGTACGTCTCCATCATCTTCTTGAGCAGGTCGATGTCTTCTTCGGTCTCGTGCGGGAAGGAGTCACGAGACCTCTCGGAGTCCAGGAAGGGGTTCATGGTTATCAGGTCCAGGTGCCAGGAGAGGGATAACTGCGGCAGCACAAGAGAGGCCACGCCGTAGTCGAGGTCGGCTACGACCTTGAGCCAGCGTCCTTGCTCCTCCTCGTGGTCGGTGAGTGCGTTCTTGAGACCTGCCGAGTAGTACTCGAGAGCCCTCGGCGGGTAGATGATGTCGCCGATCTCGTCGAGGAAGGCACGTCTGAACTCGCCTCTGAAATACAGCCGCTCGACCTTCTTCTGCTCCCATGGAGCCAGGTCCAGGCCATGCTTGTCGTAGAACTGGATGTCGAGGACGCTCGGGTCGTCGGCGGACTGCGATATGTGTATGCCGCCCACGCATCTGGTGTCGCGCGTGGTGAACTTGTTTATCGCAGGAGAGGAAACGCGGAGGTCGCGGGCGCTGCATCCGGTGGAGTTGAGCCCGGCCACCATCGCGCGCTTGATCATCCGGGCGGCACGGCTGGAGTCCCTGCTGACGACCACATGGGAGCCCTTCGGCAGGATGGAGCCGAAGGCCTGAGCCGCCTTGAGCGCCATCTGCGGGGTGACGTCCACCCCGACCAGTCCCGTGACGCCAATGTCGCCGAAAAGCGTGCGCGAACCGGCGTTCTCCCAGATGATCGAGTCTCGCACCACGGCAGCCGGCTCGACCCGTTTGTACGGGTATATCTGCACCCCGGTGCCTATCTGAGCGCCATGACCGATCATCGACTCGTCGCCTATGACGGCTCCGACGTCCACCGAGGCGCGAGCGCGGATGTCCACCCCTCGGCAGAGAACCGCGCCCTGGACCTCGGAGTTGCGGCCGATGAACGCGTCGTTCCAGGCGATCGTATGGCTGATGGCGACGTCGTTGCCCACCACGCAGTTGTCGCCGAGGACCACGTAGTCGCCGACGTGCGCGCCGGCGCGCAGGACGCAGTTGTGGCCGATGACGACCTTGTCGCCAAGTGTCGCTGCCGGGTCGATGTGGGCGCCTTCCGCGACCCAGAGCCCTTCCCTGGCCTTGATCCCCTCGATGTATATCTTCGCCTTCTGGTCGAGTATGTCGCGATGCACCTGCATGTAGGTGTCCAGAGAGCCCACATCGCACCAGTAACCGTCCACCGCGCAGCCGTAGAGCGGGTAGCCCTCCTCCATCAGGAGCGGGAAGAGTTGGGACGAGAAGTCGAAGGGCTCGTCGTCCGGGATGCGGTCGAGCACCTCGGACTCGAGCACGTATATCCCGGTGTTTATCGTGTCGGAGAAGACCTGGCCCCAGGAGGGCTTCTCCAAGAAGCGCTCTATGCGACCGTCCTCGGCGGTGATGACGACGCCGAACTCCAGCGGTTCGGGAACGCGTTTGAGGGCGATGGTGACCGCAGCACCTTTCTCCTCGTGGAAACGCAGGACCTCCGAGAGGTCGATGTCGGTGAGTGCGTCTCCGGAGATGACGAGGAAGCGGTCGCCTTCCAGCAGACTCTGAGCGTTCTTGATGGAGCCGGCCGTGCCCAGCGGGGTCTCTTCCAGAGCGTAGGAGATGTCCATCCCCCACTCCTCGCCGTTGCCGAAGTAGTCCTCGATGACCTGTGGCATGAAAGCGAGCGTGGCCACGACCTCGTCGATGCCGTGATGCTTCACCAAGCCCAGGATGTGCTCCATCACCGGATGGTTGACTATCGGCACCATCGGTTTCGGACGCAGACTCGTGAGGGGTCTCAGCCGTGTTCCCTCACCTCCAGCCATGACGACCGCTTTCACCGAAGATCACCTCCCGGCATCCGAAGAGACATCGTTCCGTGCTGCCGCCTCTTTCTTGGCTCTCCCGACCATCCGCGCAGCTCTTATCCTGTAATCGATGGCCGAGATGACGGAGAGTGCCACGCCTGCATACACGAGGAAGATACCAGCATGATACTCGGTACCTGCGATCTCTACGGTCGGCCAGCCCAAGATGAGCATGGAGAAGCCCGTCAGGAGCGCTGCCGTGGTGGCTTTGCCGATGTAGGAGACGGACATGCGGAGCCCGTACTTCTCCAGGCGCCAGGCGCCGTAGAGCATGTAGGCGTCACGGGCGACCAGGGTTACGAGCACCCAGAGGGGCAGACGGTCCACTATGTAGAGGCCGATGACGCCGGACGCGAGGAGGAGCCGGTCGACCAGCGGGTCGATGGCCTTCCCTATCACCGTCACTGTGCCGGTGCGCCTGGCGATCTGTCCGTCCAGCCAGTCGGTGGCAGCAGCCCCTGCATAGAGCCAGAAGGCGGTGGGGTCGTATGGCTTGGTCACGAGGGCGACGAAGGCGAAGGGCACCAACACGAGCCGCAGGACGGTGATGATGTTGGCCACCGTCCAGATGTCGTTCGTGGGATCCTGCTGGGCTTGGGTCGCAACGTCTTCTGTCTTGGGCGCTTCGGACAATCCCTCTCCTCCTCGAACAGGGTCTGGATGGTACGTGCGAACAGGACTTTCTTTAGATGTACCCTTAAACGAAGGACGCCCTGCCTGCAAGCAGGACGTCCGTGTGTTCTGGTCGGGCTGACAGGATTTGAACCTGCGACCCCTTGACCCCCAGTCAAGTGCGCTACCAAACTGCGCCACAGCCCGTTGCCGCAAGCGGCACCGAACCATACTATTCGTGCGAGGGCAGGCGTTCAAGTGCGAATCGGAGTCTCGCCCGAAAAAAGCCGCTGCTCACCTGCCGAGAAGTGCGACGACCTTGTCGAGGAGGGCTCTCGCCATCGCACGCTTGTGCTCGAACGGCCGCTCCTCTGCCCCATCGGCGGTGATGAAGGTGACGGCGTTGGCATCGGTCCCGAAGCCGCCCTCTGCATCCGAGGAGACGTCGTTGGCGACGATCATGCCGAGGTTCTTCGCCTCGAGTTTGGCGCGGGCGTTGTCGACGACGTCGTCGGTCTCGGCGGCGAAGCCCACCAGGAGACGCTCGCCCTTCCGCTCACCGAGCGCTGCGAGGATGTCGGGGGTGGCCTCCAGCTCGAGCGTGTAGGATGCCTCCACCTTCTTGACCTTGCGCTGCGCAGACTCGCGCGGACGCATGTCTGCCACCGCTGCTGTCGCGATCACGACATCTCGGTCACCGACCGCCTCCATGACCGCATCGTGCATCTGCTGAGCGGTGCGCACCCGCACCGTGGTGACACCGAAGGGATCGGGCAGGTCTGTGGGACCGGAGACGAGCGTGACATCCGCTCCCCTGCGTGCGGCCTCCTCGGCTATCCAATAACCGGTCTTGCCAGAGGAAGGGTTGGAGATGAAGCGCACCGGGTCTATCGGCTCTTGGGTGGGCCCGGCGGTCACGAGGAACCGCACGCCTTCGAGATCCCTGCTGCGTTCGAGTTCGGTGAGTGCTGCCTCGACGATGACCTCCGGCTCGGGCAAGCGGCCTTCGCCCACGTCCCCGCATGCGAGATCACCTGTGTCCGGCTCGACCACGATGTAGCCCCGCTGCAGCAGCGTCGCAAGGTTCGCGCGAGTCGCATCGGCACGCCACATGTGCGTGTTCATCGCGGGAGCGAGGACGACCGGCGCCTCGGAGGCCAGGACAGTCGTCGTGAGCATGTCGTCGGCCACACCGTGAGCGAGTTTCGCCATGACGTTCGCGGTGCACGGCGCGACGAGGATGACGTCGGCCTCTTCGGCGAGCGAGACGTGATGGACGGGGGTGGATGCCGGCTCCCAAAGCGAAGTCGTCACGGGCTCACCTGTGAGCGTGCGCAGCGTGAGGGGCGTGATGAAGCGTGTCGCCGCCTCGGTCATCACGACCTTCACTCGCACGTCCTCGCGCACAAGCGAGCGCGCTATCTCACAGGCCTTGTAGGCCGCGATGCAGCCGGTGATGCCGAGCACGAC
>CAYWAF010000076.1:6013-7293 GCA_964456355.1 uncultured Eubacteriales bacterium
CCGAGCGCCTTGCCGGCCCTCTCGAAGGAGTCGAGCGCCTTCTCGATGTCCTCGTCGGTATGAGTGGCCATCAGGCACGTGCGCAGACGGTCGGTACCGCGCGGCACCGCGGGATGGATGATCGGGCAGACGAAGATGCCGTCGTCGAAGAGCATCTTGGTGAGGTCCATCGTCTTCGCCTCGTCGCCGATGAGCACCGGGACCACGCACGTGGAGGACGCCATGGTGTCCCAGCCCTGCGCCCGCAGACCCTCGGAATACTTCTTCACGACCTCGTGAAGACGCTTGACCCTCCACGGCTCGTCCTCGATGACGTCGAAGGCGGCGATCGCAGCAGCCACCTGAGCAGGAGGAAGGGCTGCGGAGAAGATGAACGGGCGCGACATGTGCCGCTGGTAGTCGACTATCTCGTGCGTGCTGGCCAGATACCCGCCCACCGAGGGGATCGTCTTGGAGAGGGTGCCCATCTTCAGGTCGGCCGCACCGGGCATGCCGAAGTGCTCCTCGATGCCGTGTCCGGTCTCCCCGAGCGCGCCGGTGGAGTGGGCCTCATCGACCAGCAGGCGTGCGCCGTACTCCCTGCACAACTCCACGGTCCTCGGCAGGTCCATGATGTCGCCGTCCATCGAGAACACCGAGTCTGCAGCGACCATGATCGTGTTGTAGGAACCGGCGGCCTCGGAGAGCAGCCGCTCCAGGTGCTCCATGTCGTTGTGGCGGTAGGTCTTCCACTTGGTGCCGGAAAGCAAGCAGCCGTCCACGATGCTGGCATGGTCGAGTTTGTCCATGAGGAGCAGGTCGCCGGGGCCCATGAGCCCTGTGATGATGGCGATGTTGGTGACGTACCCGCTCGAGTAGACGCATGCGTCCTCGCGCCCGGTGAACTCGGCTATGCGAGCCTCGAGACGCTGGTGGATGTCGGCCGTGCCGGTGAGAAGACGCACTCCCCCGGCACCGGTACCGTACTTCTCGATGGCCTTTTGTGCTGCTTCGTTGATGCGTGGATGGCCGATGAGCCCGAGGTAGGAATAGGACGCGAGCATCACCATCTCGCGACCGTCCACCATCGTCACACGGTTGTTGACATAGCCCGTGGTCGGCTGTAGGTAGAAGTAACGGTCTGCACCTTTCACCGCCTCTGCACGCTCCAAGAACGCGTCTATCTTGGCTGTTATGCCGTCTGCGAGACGGTCGGCAGGCGTGATGGTGTCCATGGACATCCTCCTCTATCTGAAAGCATCCCTCGCTTTGTACACAAAACTGTGTACAAGATACCCGTT
>CAYWAF010000077.1:0-7249 GCA_964456355.1 uncultured Eubacteriales bacterium
CTCCCGTCACCGTGCGCAGCAGGGTGGATTTCCCGGCGCCGTTGGGACCGACCACACCGACGAACTCGCCGCGTTCCACCGTCAGTCCGATCCCGGTGATGACATCGTCTGCGCCCTCGTGGTATGCAGCCGAAGCCGAGGAGAAGGCGAGTCCGGGTGCCGTGAGGTCGATGCGGATGTCGTGTGCCGTGCTCATCCGCTGCGCTCTTCCTTCACCAGCAGCCACACGAAGAACGGCCCGCCGAACAGTGCGGTGATGATGCCGACGGGGATCTCCACAGGTGCGAGGACGATGCGGGCCAGCAGGTCGGCGAGGACCATCAAGGTGGCTCCTGCCAGCACGGAGGCCGGCACCAGCAGGCGATGGTCGGGGCCGAGCACAATGCGGACCATGTGCGGCGTCATCAGCCCTATGAAACCGATGAGCCCGGAGACCGAGACCGCTGCCGCCACGAGGAAGCTACCCGCGGCCAGGACCACCAACTTGAAGCGTTCGACGTCGAGCCCCAGATGACCGGCCCTCTCGTCGCCTAAGAGCATGAGGTTGAGGGAACGGGTGGAGGAGAGGGGGACTATCATCCCCACCGCGAACATCGGGGCGATTACGGCGACATACTCCCATGAGGCGGAGGTCAGCCCGCCCATCATCCAGAAGACCACCGACGACATCGATTCACGGGAGAAGACCATGATGAGGGAGGTCATGGCGGCGAGGATGTACGAGACCGCAACGCCTGCGAGCAGAAGGGACGTCGGGTCTATCCGCCCCTTCCACGATGCCAGCCGGACGACGAGCACGATGGTAAGCGTCGCACCCACGAACGCCCCTGCCGGCACTCCGCCGAAACGCAGGGAGGTCATCGAGGTCGTCGCCACCATCACGATGATGGCGCCCAGTCCCGCTCCGGAGGAGACGCCGAGGATGTAGGGGTCGGCCAAAGGGTTGCGGAACAGTGCTTGGTAGAGCACGCCTGCGCTCGCCAGGCATGCGCCGACCAGTGCGGCCAGCAGGACCCTGGGCATGCGGATGTCGACTACCACCACGTCTGAGGCAGGTCCGGGGGTGCCGGAGACGAGGCGGCCCATGGCTGCGAAGATGTCTGCGACCGGGACCCGGACCGCACCGAGCGCGATGGCAGCGAGCATGGCGGTGACCAGGGCTGCTGCAAGGAGCGCTAGGACGCCCCACGCTCGGGCGTGTCCGGGTCGTCCGGTCATGGTCTAGAAGGCCAGTTCGGGATGGAGAGCGGCGGCTATCGCCTGCACGCCCTGAGCGACCCTGGGGCCAGGGCGACTCACCAGGTTGTCGTCGAGGACGTAGACGCGTCCTTCCTTGACGGCAGTGAGCGACTCGTACCCGGCACGAGACTGGAGTTCTGCCGGATCGCTCATCGAGCCCATGGTGGCCATGTAGACCTCGGGGTCGTCCGTGACCAACTGCTCGACAGAGTAGCCGACGTAACCCTCCTCCTTCACGACGTTCTCGCCACCTGCGGCGGCGATCATGTCGTCTTGAAGGGTGCCGGAGCCTACTGTGAACAGTGGGTCTTGGGCGATCTCGAGGAAGCAGGTGACCGGCTCGTCGTCTGTGATTGCCTCTTCGACGGCATCGAGGTCTTCTTGTATCGAAGCGTTGAGGTCAGCGGCCTCCTGAGTCGCTCCAGTGACAGCACCCACCATCTCGATGGAGTCGAAGACGTCGTCTAGGCTCTGCGGGTCGACTGCGACGACGACGGCGCCGAGGTCTTCCAGTTGGGTCACGGTCTCTTCCTGCACGCCGGTGGTGGCCAGGACCAGGTCCGGCTCCAAGGCAGCGATAGCCTCGAGGTTGGGACCGACGAAGTCGCCCACCTTCTCGATGTCGGCGACTTCTGGCGGATAGTCACAGAACGTGGTGACGCCCACCAAGCGGTCGATCAGGCCGAGAGCTGCGACGATCTCGGTGTTCGCCGGAGCGAGCGAGACTATCTTCTCCGGCTCGCTCTCGACGGTCACCTCACGACCGAGGTCGTCTGTGACCGTGACAGGGAAGGTCGCCTCCACCGTCTCGGTCGCAGCCTGGTCGGCTTCACCGGTGTCGGTGGCGTTGCTGCTGCAACCTGTCGCCGTGACCAGGGAGAGCGCCAACAACAGCGCCAGCAACAACGCCGGTATGCGTGACTTTCTCATCATCTGGAACATGCTTGTAGTCCTTTCGTGTGACTCGAACAGTCCTCCGGCCTTCCCGGAGGAGATGTCAGGGTGTTCCTGTGACTACGTGACCTTCGACCGCCTCCCTTCTCCCATGCGGCCGAGAACTCAAAAGACCCGGCACGATGTCCGGGTCTTCTCAGTTCGGGTGTCTCGTTGAGCGTCGAGTCCGACGCTGCGCGAGCAAGCCCCAGAACCTCGAAGGCCGCTTCGCCGCTGACGGGCAGGTCTCCTGACTCAGCGAGCCGGCCTGCTCTTGCATGCCGGTCCGCTTCACAGTGGCGGGTCCGTGCCGGATTCTCACCGGCTTCCCTATCGGTCCGCTTGCCTGAGCGCCGTTGCCGGCATTCAGGTGCGGACACCCGACAGCGCGATATCCAGTTGTCGTGCACCGATGATACCATTGCGCAGGACCACTAACGAGAGGCGGCTCGTACAAGACATGTGTCAGTTCTGTGTGAAGCACGGTGACGGCGAGAAGTGGTACCTGCGCGCCGAGAACTACACCTGCGACCTTTCGGAGGACCTGCGCAGGCGGGGATACGTCATAGACTTCGTCCATGGGTTCGACGGGATGCGCTCCCGCGCTCTCACCTGGCTCGACCTGCTTGAGTCCAGCACGCCACGTCCGGTCGAGCGTGCGGTCAAAGGCAAGGTGCATCGCCGTCAGCAGATACATCACTTCGGCCAGCCCGTCCCGATAGAGGACTGCGAGCGCATCTTCGACTTCGCCACCTCGATAGTGCGCCTCCCTTGCGTGTGCCGGACGTATGCGGGCAAGGCCGAACGCGGCTATTGCCTTGCGGTGACGGCCATGCCCATGGACGACGTGCTGGCCGAGGCCTTCGACGGCTTCGAGATGGGACCAGACATCTCCGGGCTCGAACGCCTCACGAAAGACGAGGCCATGGCTCTCCTGCGGCGCTGCGAGCACGAGGGCCTGATGCACTCGGTCTGGACGTTCATCACCCCCTTCATAGGCGCGATATGCAACTGTGACCTCGCAAGCGGCTGCATGGCGATGACGCTCACTCTCGACCACGACACGAAGATCATGTGGAGAGGGGAGTACGTCGCAGAACTCTCGGAGGAGATGTGCGTCGACTGTGGAGCATGCGCCGAGGTCTGTCCGTTCGGCGCCATAGACAGTGAGCGGGGGCGGCCTACGGTGCTGCGGCAGGAGGACTGCTGGGGCTGCGGTGTGTGCAGGTCCGCGTGCGAGCAGGGCGCGATATCGCTTCTGCCGAGAGAGTCGGTGCCTGCCGTGGCGGAGCTCTGGTAGACGTGAGGGGAGTGCTGCTCGTCGCTGCCGGAGGTGCCCTCGGAGCCTCAGCCCGCTATCTGGTAGCAAGGGGGCTCGCTGCCTGGGAGTGGGGCCACATACCGTGGTACACGATGCTGGCCAACGTCACAGGCGCTTTCTTCCTGGGTGTCGTAGTGGCGGTCACGATGGAGCTGGGTGGCAGGGCCGAGGAGGGCTGGCTGCTCTTCCTGGGCGTCGGCATGCTCGGGGGCTACACGACGTTCTCGACGTTCTCGCTGGAGACCTTCGAACTCGTCCGTGAAGGGCTGCTCCCACAGGCGGCCGCCTACTCGCTCGGCTCGCTGTTGCTCGGGGTGCTGGCGGTGTGGGTGGGGTTCGCCCTGGTGAAGGCGTTGTGAGACACGTCTGACGCCGTCGCTCACTCC
This sequence comes from uncultured Eubacteriales bacterium, assembly GCA_964456355.1. Taxonomy (GTDB): domain Bacteria; phylum Actinomycetota; class Coriobacteriia; order Anaerosomatales; family CAYWAF01; genus CAYWAF01. The sequence continues at coordinate 3,880 of CAYWAF010000077.1, forward strand.
GTACGCAACAGATGGTCGCGCCACAGCCACACGATGGCGCATACGCCGATGGCCAGGCACGCCACTATCCCGAAGAAGGGCAGCTGGATGTCGCTTCCCGAGTTGAGCACGGGGCTGTCGGGGTGGAGTGCTCTCGCTCTCGGATCGAGGAAGATGCCTGCCAGCATCCACCACATCGCAGCGGTGAACACCACGTCGGCCAAAGCCCGTACTTTGCGGTTGTGGAGGAGTGCGTCTATCGCGATGACCGCGATGAGCAGCATCAGCAGCTGGAACTGCGCCATGAGCCGAGGGTCGTCCCGGATGACCGTGAGGGGCGTGGTCGACGAGCCCGAGAAGTCCCATGTCCTCGCTGCTGCTATCACGCCCAGCACGGAGTTGAGCAGCCAAAGCGGTGCTGCGACGATGCGGAAGCCTGCCGCCCAGCGGTAGAGGTCTTCGCCGGAGAACAGGAGATAGCCCAAGGCCAGAAGGCCCATGAGCGTGAAGGCGGCGATGTTCACCCAGGTCGAGCCACCGTGGAACATCGGGAGGCGCACCTTGCCCCCGAGCCCCTGGACCGGAGGGATGAGGCTGGTCAGGAACAGCGCGGCGATGGGCATGCCGACCGCCACCAGGACCAGTGCGATGCGTGCCCCGGGGCTCAGCGCTCTCTTCATGCAGGTCTCCTGTCCGCGTCTTCCGGGATGCGCCGATGGCGCCTTCAGGCAGCCATTCTAACAGCATGCGTTCGTCGAGCGGCTCTCGCATTCACCCGGCGGCCATCTGCGAGTGCATGCGCCGCGTCAGCAGAGCGGTCACCACGAGCAGGCCGACCGTGATCGCCACGGCGACCATCAACTCGAAGCCGACCGCGCCTATCCGCTCTCCCATGATCGAGACCTGCCAGATCGGCTCGATCACCCAGTAGAGCGGGAAGAGCTTGGCTATCCACTGGGGCCAGTCGGGGAAGATGTAGAAGACCACCGGTGCGAAGAGGAATATCCCGACCCCTTTCACTATCCCGAAGAGCACGGTGGAGTCCTTCGAGACCACGCCGATGAGCAGCCCGATGGTCGCAGACAACGTCCCGGCGACCAGCACGACCACGAACACGTCCAGCCAGTTGCCTCCCAACGCCTGGTTCAAGACGAGGGTGACCATCGCCATCACCACGGAGAGCGCCACTCCCAGCGTCCACTTCGCCGCGAGTACGTCGCCGATCTTCAGCGGCGTCACGAGCAGTGCTGCGAGCGTGCCCTGTTCCTTCTCTTCGACTAGGCTCGAGCCGGGCAGGAAGATACCTGCCACCACCAGGGCATAGAAGACCACCAGCGGGACCAGCCGCACCGAGATGGGCAGCCCTTTCTCGCCGAGGGCGACCACTTTCACCTCTACCGGAGGCGTCTGACCTTCGACCGCGCGCAGGAGGTCCATCGTCGTCACTGTCAGGATGATCCTGTTCTCCGCACGGCTCTCGCCGCCTATGAAGAACTCCAACGGTGGTTGCTCGCCACTCTTCATCGCCGCGTCGAACCTCTCAGGCAACACCAGTCCGGCGTCCAGGTCGTTTCCTTCCACTTGAGTCTTGAGTTCGTCTGCATCGTCGAGCAGCGTGACCGAGATGCCTTCCGTCTTCTGCAGTTCGGCCGTGATCTGCGATGTGTCCTTGTCGACTATCCCCAGGCGCGGCTGCGGTTCGAACAACGAGCCGAAGGCGAACTGCACGATCGCCGTCATCACCACTGGCAGGATCAGCGCGTAGAGGAAGACGGGGGAGCGAGGACCCAGCGCCAAGTCCTTGCGCAGCACTTTCCATGCACGTCCCAGGTTCATAGCGACTCCACCTTCCTTCTCAGAGTCACGAGTCCCAGCCCGTACAGGACGGCGAGCCAGACGAGTGCGTATGCGAGCAGGCCCCATGAGTCGGCCCATGTGGCCTCGTAGACCGTGGAACGATAGAGCACCTCCATGATCGGATAGGTCGGGATCAGCTTCACCCATGTGGCCGCAGTCCCGGGGAAGAAGACGGCGAGCGCGGGTATCATGAGCGGGATGGTCCACGCCATCGCGTAGAAGAGTTGGCTGAGGAAGTCTTTGCCGGCCGCGCCGATCACCATCGCCACTCCGGTGAACATCACGGCCCCGATGAGGATGGCGGCGAGCATGAGCGACCAGTTCTGCCTGGTCATGCCGCCGACTATCAGCATCACTATGAGCCCTTGGGTGAGTCCTATCATCGTGCCGAAGATAGTCTTGGCGGTGAGGAAGTCTGCTGTCTTCGCGGGCGTGACCAGCACCGCCGTCACCGTGCGCTGGATGATTTCCGTCGATATCAGCGACATCATCGAGAAGGTCTCCATGAGTAGGATCATGAAGATGATCATCGGCCGGAACCTCTCCCGCATCGTCACCTGGTCGCCCAGGCGGTCCTCGCCCAACACGATCGTGTCCTCGTCGGGCATGGTGACGGGGAGTTCGCTTCCTGCCAGCTGGTAAGCGGCCTCCTTCACGAAGGCCGTCATCGCGTTCTGGATCTCGGGAGGCACGTCAGCATCCGAGTACACGGTCACGACCGTGTCGCCCTCACCCGTCGCGACGTCTGCGATGAACGAGGGAGGGAACGCTATCCCGACCTGCACGGAGATGCGCTCGGCATCCTCGGGCTCGGGGTCGCCTGCCTCTTCGTCACGCAGGACGGTCTTCCCGTCCTCGGTCCGCCAGACCTCGAGAGAGCCGTCCACGACTCTCTCCAACTCCTTCTCGTCGTCCAGCTCGATGAGGAGGAGTCCCTCTTGCTCCTCGGCGAAGTCCGCTCCTGCGAGTGCGGCGAGCTGCTCGTTGCTCGCGCCCATCTCTTGCAGCGTGCCCTGTGCTTCGGCCACGAGCGTGTCGATGGGTGGCGACACGGCGAGTGCGAGCGTCTCGTCCACGGAATCGGGGAGGAACAGGAAGAGCACGGCCACTGCCACCAGGGTCAACACTGTGAGGAAGAGGTAGAGCTTGTCGCGCGAGTAGGCGATGAGTTCCTTCTTCAGCAAGGCCCTGACTATCGCCGGGCGTGAGACCGGGCCACTCATCCTTCGAGCCCCCTGCCGGTCAGCTCGATGAATATCGCTTCCAGGGTGGCCTCCTCGGTGTGTATGGTCATCAGGTCCGGGGAGGCGGCGAGTTCGGCCAGGCGTTCCGAGGCGCCCTCGCTGTTGAGATCTATACGCTCTTCGCGCACCCGGTCTCCGTCGTGGAGCCGTACGCGGACGGCCCGCTTGCCATACTTCAGTTTGAGGCTCTCCACGGTGTCGAGGGCCACGATCTCGCCCTCGTTTATGAAGGCCACGCGGTCGGAGAGTTCGTCGGCCTCGAACATGTCGTGGGTGGTCAGCAGCACCGC
>CAYWAF010000078.1:0-7200 GCA_964456355.1 uncultured Eubacteriales bacterium
CGCTCAGACCGATAACGGGTACGGCATCGCGGGTGCGCTCAACGAATCGACCAACACCGTCCTCGTCTTCAAGACGATCCGCGACACCGGAGCGGGGAACTCGGCCGACACGATCCTCGCTCTCATGGACGCTGCCGACCGCGGCGCCAAGGTCATCAACGCCTCTCTGGGGGACATGGCGGTCATGGATTCGCCCTCCAGCGTCTACGACCCCGTATACGACCTCACACCGGATCCGGACCAGCGTGCAGCGTGGGACGCCGCCGTCGCCTACTGCGCCTCGAAAGGGTCGATAGTGGTGGCTGCCTCCGGCAACAGCGCCGACCTGACGTATTCCGGCGGTAAGACCTACACCGATGTGTGGTACCCGGCCGCCAGTCCGGACGCCCTGGCCGTCGGCGCGATAGACCCGGCGACCGGTCTGCGCTCGGACTTCTCGTGCTATGGCCCCGAACTCGACCTCGTCGCCGCCGGCGAGGATGTCTGGGTGATAGACAAGTACGGCTTCCTCCGCTCGAACGGAGGGACCTCCTTCTCGACCCCGCTGGTCTCGGGTTCCCTCGCCCTGCTCTGGTCGCTGATGCCCGATGCCAGTGCGGCGACGATGCGCTCCATCCTCCTGGACACCGCCGAGGACTACCCGCTCGCCTCCCCCGACGGCAAAGACGACGAGTACGGCTACGGCCGCCTGGACGTGAAGGCCGCGTACGACAGGATGAAGACGCAGTTCTCCGTGCAAGCATCGGTGACGGTGAACACGACGACACCGGATCGCAGAGAAGTGCAGGTCTCATGGTCTCCCGCTGCGGGGACGGGCGTCTTCTACCGGTACGGCACCGCCGACGGGCCCTGGTATTCGACGAAGAAGACGAACGGGCGGCTCGTCCTGCCGAAGGACGGCTCCCAGAGCGTCTACGTCTACTCCTATGCGAAGGACCGCTGGAGCGCGTTGACCCCGGGCACCGTGAGCGTGAGCCCGAACATCGGACGCGCAGACCTCGACGCAGCACGCCTGGACGGCCTGACGAGATGGGCGACGGCCGCGGTGGTGAGCCGGGTCTCCCACCCTGCTGGTGCGAACACCGTCATCGTGACGTCGGGAAGCAACTGGCCTGACGCGCTCAGCGCAAGCGTCCTGGCAAAAGCCACCGACGCTCCCCTCCTCCTCGTCCTGGAGGACACGTTGCCCATCGACACCAGGGACGAACTCGTGCGCCTCTCCCCTTCCGAAGTGATCATCGTAGGCGGCACCGGAGCCGTCTCCTCGGACGTGGCATCGGACATAGGGACCGTGCTGCCGGGAGCCACCCTCAAGCGGATCGGAGGAGCGGACCGCTACGATACGGCGGCTCTGGTCGCCAAGGAGGTCCGGGCAAGGAAGGGTCCCATCCCGGACTCTCGTGCAGTGATCGCCTCCGGCTTGAACTTCCCGGACGCGATATCCGGGGCGCCGCTGGCAGCGGCAGCAGGATGGCCGATACTCCTTACCCGCACCGACAGCGTACCGTCCTACACGACGCAGGCGATAAGCACCTTAGGAATCACCAACGTCTTGGTCTTGGGCGGGGACGGTGCCGTCTCGCCGCAGGCAAGGGCGCAACTGCCTAGTCTGGCCGCACCTCCTCTGGCGGGCGCCGACCGCTACGGGACCTCCCGTGCCGTGGCCGACTACGGCCGATCCTCCGGCGTGTTGCCCGGTTCCACCATAGGACTGGCCACAGGACTCAACTTCCCGGACGCCCTCAGCGCAGGACCTTACCTTGCAGAGCTGAAGGCGCCGACGCTCCTCGTCTACGGCACTCCCGATATCCCCAGCGCTCAGACGAACTGGGGACTCAAGACGTGGCTGAAGTCACGGGGCGACATCACCCGGAAGGTCGTGATGTTCGGCGGTGAGGGCGTGCTCGACCGGGACACGGAGTTCGACCTGCGCAACGCTGCGCGAGAGTAGCGCCTATCTCTCCTCGTCGGGTCCTTCCAGGTCCTCGGCCGTAGCCACCTCCGCAGCTGCCAAAGCGGCAAAGACCTCCTCGCCCACCTCGGTGCGCCCCATCGAATCCGGCTCCAACTCCTCCAGAAGAGCCGCCAAGTCCTCGGGAGGAGGGTCTATGAACTCCAGCGTCTCGCCTGTGACCGGATGCTCGAGTGCGAGGCGATAGGAGTGCAGGAACTGACGCGTGAGTCCTCTGTCCGCCTTCAGGCGACGGGCGCCGTACATCTGGTCGCCGACCACGGCGTGCTCGATGTATGCCATGTGCACCCGTATCTGATGCGTCCTGCCTGTGTAGAGCTTGCACTCCACCAGTGTGTAGCCGTTGTCGTACCTGCCAGCCATGAAGCGCTCCAGGACACGGAAGGTGGTGACCGCCTGCTTGGCCGAGGGTGATTCCGAGACAGTCATCCGCTTGCGGTCCCGTGGGTCACGGGCGAGAGGCGCGTCCACCAACCCGGAGTCCGGTGCGATGTAGCCGTGCACCAGCGTGAGATATCTACGGTCCACGGCACGGATCTTTATCGCCTCTTGCAAGGCGACCTGGACGTGGTCGTTCTTGGCGACCAGCATCAGGCCGGAGGTGTCCTTGTCCAGGCGATGCACTATACCCGGTCGGTCGGCGCCCTGAGCGGTACCGAGACTCTCTGCATGACCCAGCAGCGCATGAGCCAGGGTGCCGGTCCAGTTGCCGTGAGCGGGATGCACCACCATGTCGGCCGGCTTGGAGAGCACGATCAGGTCGTCGTCCTCGTAGCGGATGTCGAGCGGGATTTGCTCGGGTATGAGTTCGCTGGGGACCGGAGGTGGCAACTCCACGACGATGCGCTGACCTGCACGCACCTTATGGTTCTTGGAGACATGCTTGCCGTCCACGGTGACGAAGCCGTCTTCGATCAGATGGGCCGCAGCCGAGCGTGAGGGAGTGAACTCCATCTCCCCCAACACCTTGTCTATCCTCTGTCCGGCCTCTTCACCACGGACGATATGCTCTACGTACTCGCTTCCGTCAGACATCCACGCCACCGCCATCGGTAGCAGACCCTTCGGAGTCGGCAAAAGCGTCCTGCAGGTCCTCGGAAGAGTCCTCTTCTTCCTCGGACGCTTCGTGCGACTCAGACTCTTCGGGATAGAAGAGGATCCATATTATGAGCATGACCGCTCCGATGAATATGCAGGAGTCGGCGACGTTGAAGACCGGGAAGACCCGGAAGTCCATGAAGTCGGTCACCCTCCCGCTCACAAGACGGTCCACGAGGTTCCCCGTGGCTCCACCGGCCACCAGGGCGAAAGCGAAGAGCAGCCATCGGGATGTGGGACGCTTCCATAACAGGTAGACCACCACCGCCAGAAGGACGACTGCGGAGTTGAGGACGAACAGACTCCGTCGCCCCGGCATCAGGCCGAACGCCGCACCGGTGTTGCGGACGTGGGTCAGATGGAAGACGCCCCACACGATGGGGAACGACTCGGAAGGTTGCATCGCGAACCGCACCAGCCACTTGGTGAGTTGGTCGATGAGTAAGACGAGTGCGAAGACGACCCCGAAGAGGAGTACGGGGCGCCTGGCCTCTACCGAGATTCTTCGTCCGACTTGCACTTGATGCAGAGGGTGGCGGTCGGTATTGCCGTCAGTCGCTCATCGGGGATCTTGTCCCCGCAGCGCTCACAGACGTCATAGACACCTTCGTCTATACGGGTGATGGCATGACGCACGGCTTCCAGACTCTCGCGCAGGTTCTCTTCCAGCGTCATGTCCATCTCGCGGGTGAAGGTCGCGGTCCCCTGGTCGGCCATGTGGTCGCGGTAGTTGTTCTCGCCACTGACCTCGGACAGCGTCTCATGCCCCTCGCGCTCGATCTGCTCGATCTCGTTCTCGAGTCTGGAGCGCTCCTCTTCGAGGGTCACCTTTATATCTTTTATGGCTTTGGCATCCATCGGAAGATCGCCTTTGTCCGGCTTTTGGCGAAAACGCCCGGTTCTGCCGGGCGCCTTCTTTCCATATCGGGATTGTACCACCTGAGCACCACCATCGACGCTCAGGTGGGCTCGGGAAGAGGCGCCTCACTCGAGAGAAGCGAGCACCTTCGCGCACCGTTCGCACAGCTCCGGATGAGCGGGATCTACGCCCAATTCGCGGAAGTTCCAACACCTCGGGCACTTCTCACCCGAGGCGGGTCGCACCTCGACAGCGAGTTCTGCGCCTTCCTGAAGTTCCACGGAAGAGACGATGAGGAGGTCGGCGAGCACGTCTGTTCCCCGCGCCTCGAGCACGGCAAGGGTCTCGGGAGGAGCGCTCACGAGAAGCGAGGCCTCCTGGCTCTTCCCCACCTTGCCTTCGTTGCGAGCGTCCTCGAGCGCCTTGGTGGCCACGTCGCGCAGGTCGAAGACGACCTCGTACGCCTTGCGGACCGACGCGGCCTCGTCCTCGGGCAGGTCGATATCCGGCCATCCGGCCAGATGCACGCTCGCCGCACCGTCGCGCAGCGCCTCCGGCATGAACTGCCAGACCTCCTCGGCGGTGAAGGCGAGGATCGGAGCGACGACCCGCGAGAGCGCCTTGAGGTTCTCCGCGAGCATGGTCTGGGCGCTCCTGCGAGAGTGCGAGTCCGCCGCATCGGAGTACAGCCGGTCCTTCGAGGCGTCCAGGAACACCGAGGAGAGCGAGGTCACGTAGCCGTAGACCCCGTGGTAGACCATGTGGAACTTCCACTCGTCGTATGCCTTCGTGACGGAGTCGACCATGTCCGAGAGCGAGACCAGCGCCGCTTTGTCGACCTCCGGCAACTCATCCCAGGCGACAGCGTCTTCGGGGCTGAAATCGTAGAGGTTGGAGAGCAGGAAGCGGAAGGTGTTGCGGATGCGTCGGTACGCGTCCGAGGTCCTCGCCAGGATGTCGTCGGATATCGAGATGTCCTGGGAGTAGTCGGCAGCCGCGGCCCACAGCCGGATGATGTCAGCGCCCGACTTCTCGATGATCTCCAGCGGCGAGATGACGTTGCCGAGCGACTTCGACATCTTGCGCCCTTCGCCGTCGACGATGAAGCCGTGGGTGAGCACGGCCTCGAAGGGCGGCTCGTCATAGGCACCCACGCTCGTGAGCAGCGCGGACTGGAACCAGCCACGGTGCTGGTCGGTGCCTTCCAGGTAGAGTTCGGCAGGCCTGTGCAGCTCCTCACGCGCTTCGAGCACGCTGGTGTGGGACACGCCGGACTCCCACCACACGTCGAGGATGTCCTTCTCCGGCTTCAGTTCGCTGCTGCCACACCTCTCGCAGACGACGGTGTCGGGAAGGTACTCGGAGGGGTCTTTGATGAACCACGCGTCCGCGCCCTCGGTCTCGAAGAGCTCTATCACGGCATCGAAGCTCTCGGGAGTGGCCACCGTGGACCCGCATTTCGCGCAGGTGAAGACCGGTATGGGCACGCCCCAGGCGCGCTGACGCGAGATGCACCAGTCGGGCCTGTCGGTCACCATCGAGCGGATGCGGTTGACCGACCAGCCGGGGATCCACTCGACCTTCTCGATGGCGTCGAGGGCGGCGGCGCGAAGCGGCCTTCCCTCCTCGGCGGAGTCCATCGAGATGAACCACTGCTCGGTCGCACGGAAGATCACCGGGCGCTTGCATCTCCAGCAGTGCGGGTAACTGTGCGAGGTCTCGCCGGCGTAGAGCATGTCACCGCGTTCGTCGAGCCACTCGATTATCTTGGGGCTCGCATCGTCGACGTGCATGCCGGCGAACGGTCCGCCGCCTGCGTCGAAGACGCCGTCGTCGTCCACGGGCATGGGAGCGGGCAGGCCGAACTTGGCGCCCACGAGGTAGTCCTCCTCGCCGTGGCCGGGAGCCGTGTGGACCGCGCCGGTGCCCGTGGAGAGGTCGACGTGCTCGCCGGTGATGATGACGCCTTCGACGCTTTCGTGTATCGGCTGTCGATACTTCAGACCGGAAAGGGCGGCACCTTTGACGCGGACAGGCTCGCCTGCGTCGTCTACGACCAGATCGACCGCATCCAGACCTGCGACCTCGGCGACCTGTTCCAGCAACTCCTCAGCGAGGATGAGGACGTCCCCGTCGACGCGAATGCCGACGTAATCGGCGCCTTCCGCCAAGGTGACGGCGACGTTGGCCGGAAGCGTCCACGGCGTCGTCGTCCATATCAGGATGGCGACCCTCTCGCCGGCAGATGCGAACTGCTCGGGCGGGTCTGTGAGCCAGAACTTCACGTAGATGCTGGGCGAGGCCTCATCGGAGTACTCGATCTCGGCTTCGGCGAGCGCTGTCTTGCACCTCATGCACCAGTGGATGGGCTTGGAGCCTTTGTAGACCATCCCCCGCTCATACATCTCCTTGAAGATCTTCACGTTGCCGGCCTCGTAGGCGGGGTTGAGGGTGAGGTACGGGTCCTTGAAGTCGCCGCGCACGCCGAGGCGACGGAACTCCTCGCCCTGCACGCCCACGAACTTCATCGCGTAATCGCGACAAAGAGCGCGAAGATCGGCCTGGGATATCTCGGCCATCTTCTCCGGGCCGAGGTTCTTCTCCACCTGATGCTCGATGGGCTGACCGTGACAGTCCCAGCCGGGCACGTACGGGGAGAGATAGCCGCGCATCGTCTTGTAGCGGACTATCAGGTCCTTGAAGACCTTGTTGAAGGCGGTTCCCATGTGGATGTGCCCGTTGGCGTAGGGAGGGCCGTCGTGGAGGACGAAGACCTCGGCACCCTCGTTGACCCGGAGGGACTCGGCATAATCGTCCATCTCGTCCCAGAACGCCAACCACTCCGGCTCCCGCTTGGCGAGGTTCGCCCGCATGGGGAAGTCCGTCTTCGGCAGGTTCATCGTGCTCTTGTAGTCCGGCTTGTCGCCCACGACACTCCCTCTCTCCATCACTCGTCCTCTCCCGGCATCGAGCCGGAAGCGGCACAAAAAGAAAACGCGCACCGTCCCCGCCGGGACGAAGCGCGCATACGCACTCCGCGGTACCACCCAGCTTGCGCGAGGTCACCCGCACGCCACTCGGTCGCCCTGTAACGGGAGCACCCGCCGGAGCCTACTGCCGACTGTCGTAGAGCCGGGTTCGGTCCGGGGCTGATGGGGTGATCTTCGACCCGGCGCATCGTCTGCGGGCTCCCACTGTCCCCGCTCGCTCCAAGACCGCGTCGGACTACTCGTCCCCGTCGTCGCCACAGATACCGTTACCGCGACGCATC
>CAYWAF010000079.1:0-6994 GCA_964456355.1 uncultured Eubacteriales bacterium
TCTTCCTCACACCCCTCGTGACGAGTCATGTATATCATCGCACGTTCTCACGGGGATGGGTTTCATGTCAGAAAAATCGCCGTGAAGAAACGGTTTTCAAGACCGTAAGACAGTCAAGGATGAACTATCTCGAAAGCACGACATCTATCCCGTAGAGGACGAGGTCGAGTTTGGCGTCGGGCAGTATGCCCACCCGCTCTGTGAGTGAACCTTTGTCCAAGGCGATGATCTGCGAGACGTTGGCCACCGAGTCCTTTGGCAGTCCAGTGATATCAGATTCGAGCAGCACGTTCCCGGGGGCATTGGCCCAATGTAGATTGCTCGTGAGGGGGATGCATACGACCGTGGCGATCTTGCTTCGGTTGAAGGAATCGTTCTGCACGACCACGACAGGACGATAGAGAGCAGGCGCAGAACCGGAAGGTGCTCCGAGGTCGGCCCACCATATCTCACCCTGAGCTATCACCATTCCGTGTGTTCGAGGATCTGGTGTGCGGCTCGGACCGCGAACTCGCTGTCGTCGCCGATCTTTTCTACGAGCGCATCGAGTGTCTCGGTGACGTGGTCGGGCGAGTACTTCGCGACATACTCGCGTACGGCGTGGCTGTAGAGTTCGCTGCGTGACTTGTCGAGACGGCGGGCCAGTCGGTCGGCCTCTTCGAAGAGGTCATCGGGTATGGAGATCGCTGTTTTCATACCGCGAGTATAACACGCAGGTAGATATAGGTGAAGTTTAGGTGTTTGATGATGCATGCGTGGATTATGCATGTTGGCTCTTACCGGAATCGAACCGCCATCTTATCGAAGCCGCCGGTCTTTGGGTCTCCTTGAAGTAGCACATCCGTGCTACCGTATCTCCATATCGCCGTTTACTTCAGGAGAAACCGTGGTCCGAGGACTGAAGCTTCGCAAAGCAGGCGACTCAGTTGCTGTTACCTTGCCTAAAGATATTGCAGAGCGCCTGCATCTCGAGGGCGGTGACAGCGTGTTCGCCATCGAGACCGAGTACGGGATCCTGCTCACTCCCTACGGTTCGGACGTCGAAGAAGCTCTGAGCATTACTGCGGAGATCTCCGACAAGTACCGCAACGCGCTTCGGGAGTTGGCAAAGTAGTCAGCGGGAGTGTGCAGAGAAGCACCTGCCGAGTGGGTTCGCTTTCCAAAGAGAGCAATCGGACTATCGAATTTTATAGACGATTTCGTATTTCTATAAAAAAGTGCTAGGTAGTTTCTGGTGAAAAATTATCCAAGAACCGCACGCCAAGTTTTTTTGTAACACTGCGCAAATGACGCGGTAGCTCAGGCTCTGTGATCAGGATGCATTCGATTTTCTTACTGCTGCTGGCAACAGTACGCTCCGCCTCAAGAACTGCGCGGTATTTTATGCACTGAAATACACCCCGCTCCAAATCGTCATGTCCGGAACGGTACGATTTCACTTCCACTCCAATGATTTCAGTCGGTGTTTCGAATACAACATCAATGAAATCACCAGATTTCAAGGGGTATTCCCTGAAGCGTGCGATTGGAGATATTCCAAGCAACTGTGGGTTCTGATACACATGATTCCGTAGTTTTTGATGTTCAGGCGAACCCTCACTGCCGTATGGATTATGAAGAGGGTTTGCCTTCCTGTCTTTTTCTTTTGCAGACGTTTTGTCTGTGGAAAGCCCCAGCTCCTCAAGCAATTTCTCCCAACGACTTCCGAAGTTGAACACGCGTTCATATTCAGCTGCAATCAAATCTTTCTTCTTGTCACGAGGAAGATCTGGGTAATCCTCATAGAATTCCTTGAGACCGTCTCCCGGCAATTTGTCACCTTTTTTGACCACTAATGCCTGGATGTATGGAGGGTGTTCACCGTCAATCACCATACTTTCAATCATGTGCCCTAACTCGCCAAGTGTCTGTCCGATTCGTAGTCCAAAGACACTGCCCTTGTACGGCTCTGGATAGCCGATTGCTTCTGCTAGCTCGCCATAGTAGACGAACTTATTCCCCCCTTTATAATCCCTGATGTGGCTTATCAGGTATTGCAGGGTTTTTTCGGCCCAATAGCGGTGATCGATGTTCTCGGCCATCATCATCCTCAGATTCTAAATGCTCAATGAGCGCACAAGGATTTATGGTTTATTCCCTACATCACTTATTATGATTCGCATCATGATTTTTCGGACAAGGTCGCCCTCCCGGGCACGACCATCCCCCTCTACCGATAGTTCACGTACTGCAGCGGTATCCCGTAGTCCTTCCCCTTCAGGAACGCGATGACCTCCTGCAGGATGTCGCGCTTAGGCGAGGAGACGCGCAGCTTGTCGCCCTCGATCTGCACCTTCACCTTGAACTTCTGGTCCTTGATGTCCTTGTTGATCTTGCGGGCCAGCTCGGTGGGGATACCGTTGACGATGCTCGCGCTCAGTCGCACCGTCCCGCCGGAGGCGGCCTCCGGTTCGGACCACGTGAGCGCCTTCAGGTCGATCGAGCGCTTGATGAGTTTGGACTCGAGTATGTCGCGCACCTGCTTGGCCACAAAATCGCTCGGTGCCTTCACTGTGACCGTGCCCGCGGCCTTGTCCAGCTCCACTGTCGAACCGGTGCCTTTGAGGTCATAGCGCGTGGCGACCTCGCGCGAGGCCTGGCTCACGGCGTTGTCGACCTCCTGCAGGTCCACCTTGGATACGACGTCGAAACTCTGGTCTTTTGCCATCTGACACTCCTCGGATTCCTCGTCTGTACCTTGAAGCAAGCGAAGCCGACGGCCTTTTACTTACGGCTGTGCGGCCTCTAACACGACCTCGGGGGTCTCTCCCGGCGGGATCTCGACCTGCTCGCCGTCGCGATAGACGGTGACCGCAGACACCCTCCCGATCCTCACGATGGCAGAGTCGGTCACGTCGTACTCTTTCGAACCGGGACCGGTCAGCACGCCCTCGTATGCCTTCATGCCGTCCACGGTGATGCGCAGCCATGAGGCGCCACCGTCAGCGACCTCCACCCGCAGGGTGAATGGCTCTCCCACGGGCGGCGTGGTCACCTCGACGGACTCGCCGGGCACCGTCTGCGTCTCGGTCACGCCGGGAGGCGTCTCGACCGGCTCGGGTTCAGCCGTCTGCGTGGTCTCAGCGGTGTTCGGGATGGGTCGCGGTTCTTCGGGGCCTGCCACCATCTTACCGATGCCCCATATCACGAGAATGACGAGTGCGAGCGCGCCTACCGCCACCAGCACGCCACGCCAGGGCAGCGAGTGGACCTGCTCTCTGGGGGCGACGACCTGCTCGCGGGCGACGACCTGCTCGGCAGCGGTCTTGGTGCCCGTCTGCTCGCGGAAGCGCTCCACGAGCGGCTTGGGATCGATGTCTAAGAACTTGGCGTAGGAGATGATGTAGCCCTTGACGTAGGCCGGGTCCGGAAGGCGGTCCCAGTCCTCCTTCTCCAGGGCCTCGATGCGCGCGGCACGGATGCGGGTGGCGGCTTCGACATCGGCTATCGTGCGTCCCAGCTTGCGACGTTCGTCGGCCAGCATCTCGCCGACACCACGCTCTATCGCCACCTGCTACACCTCCTCCTCGTCCGTGCGCTCGAACGCCTTCAATGACTCGAGGTCCTCGATGTCCATGAGGACCTCCCGGGGCTTGCTGCCGTCGGGAGCGCCCACGACACCCTTGGACTCGAGCATGTCCATGATACGGCCTGCACGCGCGTAGCCGACCTTCAGGCGACGCTGCAGAAGCGAGGTCGAACCCATCCCCGCGGTCACGACGATGTCGGCCGCCTCCCATATGAGCGGGTCGTCCTCTTCTCCGGAGTCTACCCCACCACCGGAGGGTGCCACTTTCAGATGCAGGATCTCCTCATGATACTCGGGTTCGCCCTGCTTTTTCGCGTGTTCTATCGCTTTTTCTATCTCGGGCTCGCTCACATATGCTCCCTGGATGCGCTTAGGCTTGGGCCAGGCGGGCGTGGAGAAGAGCATGTCGCCCAGTCCCACCAGACGTTCGGCACCCGGCTGGTCCAGGATGACGCGGGAGTCGATGCTGGAGGAGACCGCGAACGCGATGCGGTTGGTGATGTTGGTCTTGATGAGTCCCGTGATGATGTCGGTGCTCGGGCGCTGGGTGGCCACGACCAGGTGGATGCCTGCGGCCCGTGCCAGTTGCGCGATGCGGCAGATGGAGTCCTCGACCTCTTTGGCCGCCACCATCATGAGGTCCGCCAACTCGTCGATGACGATGACGAGGTAGGGCATTTCCTCGGCACCTTCCGGCGCAGCACCCTCCTGGACCATCGAGTTGTACGTTCCGATGTTGCGCGCTCCGGCCTTCTGCAGACGCTTGAGCCGTGTCTCCATCTCCGAGACGGCCCATGCGAGTGCCGAGGCGGCCTCTTTGGGCTCGGTGACCACGGGCACGTACAGATGAGGCAGGCCGTTGTAGAGTGAGAGCTCGATGCGCTTGGGGTCGATCAGTATCAGGCGCACCTCGTCGGGGGTCGCACGCATCACTATCGACATCATGAGCGCGTTTATGCACACGGACTTGCCCGTGCCGGTGGCGCCTGCGATGAGTAGGTGGGGCATGGTCGCCAGGTCCACTATCACCGAC
Organism: uncultured Eubacteriales bacterium; assembly: GCA_964456355.1. GTDB lineage: Bacteria > Actinomycetota > Coriobacteriia > Anaerosomatales > CAYWAF01 > CAYWAF01. Next base: position 4,602 of record CAYWAF010000079.1, read on the forward strand.
TCGCCGGAGACGTCCTTGCCTATCGCGAGCATGAGCGGACCGCCGCGCACCTCGGTCGGCTCCGGCATCACGTCGCCGAGCGTCACGGTCGAGCGGCGCTCGTTGGGCACCTCGATGCCCACCAGTGACTTGCCGGGTATCGGAGCCAGGATGCGCACGGTGGGTGCAGCCAGTGCGAGGGCGAGGTCGTCGGCAAGAGCGGTGACGCGGTTGACCTTGATGCCGCGCGATATCTCGATCTCGAACATGGTGACGGTGGGTCCCGGGACCCAGCCGACCACCTTGCACGGGATGTCGAAGGTCGAGAGCGTGTCTTCGATGACTGCGGCTGTGGACTTCAGTTCCTTGTCGGTGGTCTCGTGCTTGCCGCTCCCCGCACTCGTCTTGAGCAGGATGGATGCGGGCGGCAGCTCGAAGTCGGTGGTGCGCGAAGGCGTGGCTGTGACGTCGGTGGGCAGTGTGGGGCGTCGGGCCTCCGGGTCGGTCGCCTTGCGCTTGCGCCCCTTTCCCACCGGCTGGGACTTCGCGACCTCCGGCACACCCTCCTCGTCGAAGTCGGTCAACGGCAGCGTCCTCGGAGCACGACTGCGTGAGAGAGGCGTCTCTTCCGGTGCGCGTTCCTGAGGGCGGAAAGTGTCTGCGAGCCAGTCGACCACGCTCGATATCGAAAGCCCGGTGATCACGAGGCCGACCAGTATGCCCGCCGAGAGCAGCACGTAGGAGATGGCGTCTCCGACGAGCGAGCGCAAGGCCCATGCGACGGCGGCTCCGATGTATCCTCCATGGGTCTCCAGGACCAAGCGCTCCCACATCTGATCCATGGGGGCGGTCGCCGCTATGAGCGAGATGAGCGAGAGCAGGACCACGCCGAGGCCTGTCCCGACCCGTCTCTCGCTGATGGCGAAGGCACGCACGAAGAAACTGACGCCCCAGAGCAGCAGCAACACCGGCAGGATGTATGCACCGACCCCGAAGCCCAGGCGCATCCCGGTGGCCACGAAGCCGCCGAGCAGGCCGGAACGCTCTGTGAGCACGGCTATCGCGAGGGCTATGGCGATCGCCGTGATGACGACGCCTAGGATGTCGTTGCGGGAGTCTTCGTCGAGTATCGGGGCAGCATCCTTCTTCCGCCCTTTGGAGGCGGCTTTCGAAGAGCGCTTAGGAGCGCTTTTCTTAGGTTTCGAACCGGTGCCCCTGGATGCCATCTTCGTCCTCGTCAGAGTATCGTCTGCCAGATTATCACGGCGATGCCGAGGATGCCCGTGTATATCGCGAACGGGAGGAAAGTGTGCTTGCGCAAGAACGACATCAGTCCGGCGATGGCGAGGTAACCGGTCACCGATGCCGCGACGAAACCGAGCACGGTAGCTGGCAGTGAAGGCAGCGTCGCACCTCCGCCGATGACGTCGAGAGCCTGCTTGGCTCCTGCGAGCAGGATTATCGGCCCGGAGAGCAGGAAGGAGAAGCGGGCAGCCTGCTCCCGGTCGAGTCCGAAGCCCATGCCGGCAGCCATCGTGGCGCCCGAGCGCGAGATGCCCGGCATGACCGCTATCCCCTGCGCTATGCCGACTCCGATGGCAGAGAGCCACCCGAGCCGTTCGGCGCTGTGGAGCGTGTGCCTGGAGAGCATGTCGGTGGCGAGCAACGCGGCCGATGTGATGATGAAGGCGACTCCCACCCACACCAGGGCGGCGGTCTCGAAGAAGTCGCTTCCTGCAAGGCCTATCAGTCCGGTGGGTATCGTGGCCACGACGATGAGCCAGGCCAGGTGCCTGTCGGCGGCCATCTTCTCGTCGGTGGAGAAGGCTGCCTTGATCATGTGGGCGATGTCGTCTCGGAAGTAGACGACCACGGCGAGCAGGGTGGCCACGTGCAACAGCGTGTCGAAGGCCAGTCCGAAACCACTCCAGCCGAGCCCGTCTTCTATCAGACGCAGGTGTCCCGAAGAAGAGATGGGCAAGAACTCGGCAACACCTTGGACCACGCCCAGGACGATCGCTTGGACGACCTCCAAATCAGACCTCCATCACTATGGGGATGATCATCGGCCTGCGTCGTATCTGCTCCCAGAAGAACTGCGAGAGCGACTCCCTCACGGCGTTCTTGATGACGGCGTGGTCGGTGGCACCCTCCTTGGCCGTCTTGGCGAGCGTCTTCGAGACGCGTTTGCGTGCCGCATCCAGGAACTCGTCGGCCTCAGCCTCGAAGACCACGCCTCGCGAGACGAGTTCGACCTCGCCCATGGGCTTGCCGGTCTGTCCGTCGATGGCAATGACGATGGTCACGATGCCGTCGCGCGAGAGCAGCTGGCGGTCGCGGATGACGACCTGTCCCACGTCGCCGACGGAGAGTCCGTCGACGTAGACGACGCCCGACTCCACATGCCCGGCTAT
>CAYWAF010000080.1:0-6963 GCA_964456355.1 uncultured Eubacteriales bacterium
ACTCATAACATGGCACGATGACAGAGACCGCCACCGTCGGCCGCCCCGATGCAAAAGTCGCCCAATCGGAGCTCGAGTCGTGTTCTGACACGTCATATCCTGAGCGAGCAGGTTCAGACATCGAGAACACGATCCCCGCTTATGCCGTACCTGAAAAAGTTCATGCACGACCCTCCATGCAAGAACGGAGCATAGGGCCTCCGGCTCTCGCCATGGTGCTGAGACGTGGGTACTCCCGGTCCAGCGACTCACGAAGACCGTCCTCGTCCTCGATGAGTCGTCGCATGGTCCGCTCGAGCCCACCATCACTAACCGACATGAAATCCACCAGCCAATCCTCCGAGCCGAAAACGTCCCTGTTGATTCCTCGAGCTTTGATGCTGTAGGCGATGGATATACAAGGGACTTTGGAAGATATCGCAGCGATCGTCGCATGGGTCCTGGCGCCGACGAAGAAACGACACATGGAGATGAGGTACTTCGTCTGAGCTGCGTTCAGGTCTGTTCGAGGTATGCGACAATGCTTCTTCTCCGGACCCAGTCGATCCCATATCGCTGCTATCGCATCCATATCGCCTCCGGCACCGTCCCGACCGTAAACGTGGGGAACTAACAGGATGCCCATCCCATGCTCGACGACCAAGCCGCGTACGAAAGAGACGAACGCATCCAGGAGCAGGTCCGAACGTTTTCCTGCATACCGGAGTATCAACGAACTAGGGTTGACGCCGACCACACCATCCCCTCTGTCCGGCCAATCAGAAAGATCGACCTGCTCGGGCTTGAGGAGGAAGGCGCTGTCCCAGACACGCTCGACATTCGACAGTCCCATCGAGTGCAGGTATTCCAACGAGACGTCTTCACGCACAGTGATCAATGTCAGGGAAGCAAGATGCTCTTTGATGACTGGGAGAAAATCGGGCTCCTTGTCGAAGGGGCCGACAGAAGCCCCCCAGAGCACGGTCGGACGTCCAGTAGCGACGGCCGCCGCATCCATTCCCATCAAAAGGGACGGGAACTTGTAGTCCAGAGAATAGTTGTCCCCACCCACCGACAACACGAGGTCACTCTCTTCTATCTGGGTCTTGACCCAACCAGGCAACCGAAATGGCCATCCCATGCGCTTGGCAGGCGAGCGGGGAAGTCCCTGCAGGTTCACCCACACTCTGTTCAGAAACGGTTGGTATGCTCTGACGAACTCCACTCCATGTTCTGCATGCTCGGGCCACTGTCCCGCATCCCATTCCGCATCCGAACTTGGAACAGCGATGGTGCAGCCCTCGAAAGTCTCCCTGAGGATGGCCACAGTCGAGCGGATTATCGCCTCACACCCGCGGTTCTCGAAACTGCGTTGACCATTGAGATGTATCTTCATATCCGTCCATCACTCCGCTCACAGACCATCCTCCCGATTCTACGCAAAACCCCGATAGCCGCCTGCATGGGATGCCGTATCGCACGACTGAAAAGAGAGCGCCTCCGGAGTGCAGTGAGCGCGCTATCGAGATCTGCCATCCTTTCCTCCAGTCGAACGGGGTCTTTGCCGGTGGAGTGCCATGCCTCCACGCTCCGTCTCTTTATCTCGGACAGCAGGTCCACCTCGCGGTGATGTTTCCGCCACTGCCCAGCATCCGGCTGTACTCTCTTTCGAGGATAGGAGCGGCCCTCCTTTTCCATGGCATACAGACGCGCAGCGAGGACATCGCGCTTCATCCTCGATATGCCCTCTTGAGATTCGACCACATGATGAGGTGAGATGGGTGCTATCTCGAGTTCCCCGGACATACCTCCCTTCGTGAGAAGGTCCTCGACGTACTGCGTGCGACATACCACAAGAGACGTGCCGCGCGGATCAGGGAGGTATCTTGGAAGCCATGCGTCCATGCAGGTGACATCCGCTAACTCTGCGAACACGTCATCGCAAACGTCACATGCCCACGGCGAGAACCATTCATGTGTCCATGGTGTGCTCCAACGTTCGAAGGGAACCTTCGTGACCTGACCATCGGCATACAGGGCCATGAACCCGAATCCGTCAGCTCTCTTCGCGTGGTCTTTCTCCCTGTAGCGCATGATCTCCACATCCTCCCGCCCACCGGCGAGAGCAAGAAGGTACTCCAAGAAATGAATGCTGACCGTATGTCCGCAGGTCAGACCGACCAGGACAACGATACGCTCGCGCGCCCAAGATAGACGGGACAACAGCAGTCTGACTCCCTTCAGGACGCATGGAAGACCGACCAGAGCGTAGCGTTTGTCCTTTCCGTCTCGTTTTTTTAATGATGCGGCGCCCACCGAGACCTGCACATAGGCAGAACCGGCACACGCAGCGACCTCCGATGCAGATGTACACTCCACGTACTCGAACCCGCCATCTCCTGAGCGCTGGCCTACTGCAAGCACAGCATCCACGTGACCACTGGTGAGCATCGTTTGAAGCAACCAAGTCACCATCCCACCCGATGCAGAGGCCATCCGCGCTTCCTCGTCGGTGACATGACCCACGAATGTGGATCGGTATCTCCCAAGGACCGGGTCTGTCGCTGCCCCTCTGAAGAGGTCGTCTGCAAGAGAGGATTCGACGGCACCGTCCGGACCGAACGGGCAGACATGCAGGCATATGCCGCATCCCGTACAACCGCTCTCTTCAAGCCATCCGGCCTCGAGATATCCTTTCTCACTCCTCGCCATGCGAAGTGCCTGCTGAGGACAGGCAGGAAGACACACTCCGCAACCTATGCACCAACCATGTTCCACGACGTCTCGGACGACATCAGGCATCAGGAATCAGCCTCCGCATATCTCACCGACCAGACCAGCACGTTCGCATCCGGGAAAGCCTTACGAGAGACCACCAGAAGATAGAGGACCAACAACAGAGCCTCACTGAAGACGGTCGTCATCGCCGCGCCGTAATAACTCAGGAGTGGGATCGCTATGAGGTTCAGCACGATGTTGACCACCGCGACAGACCCTTGACATACGATCTTGCGTCTGATGTTCCCACCAGTGGAAAGGACTCCACCGACGGAAGTCCCCATGTATCGGACGGGAGCAGCTAAAGCCACTATGCGCAGAGCTCCTATCGCAGGCGCATAGTCCTGCCCGAACACGAGTGGGATCAGGTAAGGAGCGGATGCGAAGACGATGATTCCTACGAGTAGACCACTGGAGGTCATGACGCCATTACCGAAACGGTACACCTCATACAGTTTCTTACGGTCTTTCTCGGCCCATCTGTGCAGCTTCGGCATCAAGTAACGCTGGTAGACAGTGCTCGGGAAGAGATAGGCTGCACCCAGGACCACGAACACCACGGCATACATCCCCGCTTCCGTGGACCCGCGCATCCACCCTACAAGTACTATGTCGCTCTGGTAGTAGGCCATATAGAAGAGGGCAGCGGCGCCGAAAGGCCAGCTGGCCGCAAGAACGTCTCGCCAGGAGGGGCTGGACTCCAGTTCCTGCACGGATCGATCCGTTGTGGGCCCATGCCCGACCAGGTGGAAGCCTCCTTTGCGCATCCTCGAGATGAACAGTCGCCCCCCCAGACCCAGAGCAGCACCGAACAATCCGTATCCGAGAGCGATGGCATCGACGCCCAGACCTAAAGCGACCACTCCGACGACCGTGGAGGCTCTCAACAGCTGAGGAAGAGTCAACCAGCCCGCTAGCGCCTTGTAGCGTTCCTCGAGTTGCAGACTTGCCTGAGCAAGCTCGTAGTAGCCCTGGACGACGACCGCAGGCAGGATCAAGAGAGTCGCCGTCCTGACCTCTCCACTCACTGAGGGGAGCAGAGCCCAGGAAGCCAGTAACGCAGCACCCGACAGCCCAGTCACACCGACAGCCCGTACTGACGGAGAGAACCATCTCAGTCCCCGCCAACCTTCTTCAGCAAAAAGTTGCAGCCAGTATTGGCCCACTCCGAAGCCCACCACGGATAGAGCGATCCCCGTCGCTGCGACAGCAGAAGCGAGAACACCGTATGCCTCCGGTCCAAGGTAACGGGCGGCAAGTATCTGTGATCCCAGCGCAGCAGCCGAAGAAAAGACCGTAGCGAACCATAGGGATGCTACCGCCCTAGCGGCTCCCTGAAGCCCATCGAGACGGGTCCGCCCTTCCCTGTTCTTCACCTGCCAGGGTGTCCTTCCTCACGAAGAGCCATCATGGCAACAGTGACAGAACACCCGTAAGGATCCCCCAACCCATCGCCTGATCGAGCAGATAGAACACGATCACAGCCAAGGCGACGATAAGAAGGAACCCCAGAAGCCCTACGAGCGCGCGACCGAAGACTCGGGCGAACTGACGTCCCGGGCTCGGTGGTGAGGCCCACTGGGCGAGTTCTTCCTCGGGTTCTTTCGTCGATCCAGACTTCGAGGCACGGGTCTTGAGTTTCGAGCGGTCGGTCGCATAGTAACCCGCGTAGTAGTAGCTGCCTGCATAGAAACCATAACCAGTGCCACCCTTGCCTTCCTCGATACCCCAGACCACCACACCTGCGACCTTGGCACCTACCTTCTCCAACATCTCGACGGCCTTCTTGGCCGCATCGCGCGTAGACTTGCCGGCTTGGGTCACCATGAGAACACCGTCGGTCCATCGTGCCACGGCTGCAGGATCGGCTACTGCGAGAAGCGGTGGGGTGTCGATTATCACCCAGTCCGCCCACTCCTCCAGACTCTCGATCAGTTCTTTCATCTTGGTCGAGCCCAATAATTCGGAGGGATTAGGCGGCATCTTGCCGGAGGTCATGATCAGGAGTTGCTCATCACCCGGACGCTGGAGAGCAGCCTTCATCGAATGCGCACCTGTGAGTACGTCGGACAATCCGATCATGTTGTTGACGTTGAAGAACTGCTCTGTGGTCGGACGGCGGAAATCACAGGATACGAGCACCGTCTTGTTCCCTGCCTGAGCAAGGCTCGCTGCAAGGTTCGCTGCAACAGTAGACTTGCCCTCTGCCGGAGCAGCTGAAGTCACGAGCAGAGTCTTCATATTCTGCTCAAAGTTGAGGAAGTCGAGTGAGTTGCGCAGCACGCGATAAGACTCGGCAGCCGGCGAGCCAGGCGTGTCGACGATGGTCAGACGGCGCCTCTCCCCTTTATCGAACTTCTCGATGGGTATCGTCCCTACGACCGGTGCGCCATAGAGCCGTTCGAGTTCTTCGGTACTCTTCACTGTGTCGTCAAGATATTCGTAGAGGAATGCCAGGCCTAGGCCAAGAAGCAATCCCACGGCGAGCCCGAGGGCGGTGTTGCGCAAAGGTTTGGGAGCCACCTGCTGGGTCTGGACGACGGCTGTGCTCACTATGCGGCCTGATCCGGTCTCGAGCTGCTCGTTGATCCTGAGTTGCTCGAGCTTCTCGGCCAACGTGGTATAGGTGCCGGTGGCTATCTGAAGCTCAGCGTCCAGGTCGTCCGTCTTCCCTTCGGCCTCGATCTTGCGCCCCAGCTCCAATATCTGGTCTTTCGCATCTTCCAGACGTGCTTCCACCTCGTCAGCAGCCGCTTTTATCCTCTCTCGTTTGACCTCCTGGGACCATGTGACGTACTCCTCAGCCATGGAGTTCGCGATATCTGCGGCCTGCTCCGGGTCGTTGGCCTCGGCGACCACCACGACGATGTTCGTCTTGCCGACCTCGGTCACATGGACACGGTCGAGCAGTTCTTCCGGAGTCTCTTCCAGACCGAGTTTACGGATGGTGTTCTCAGCCAAAGGTCTTATCTGCATGAGCTCGACCTGGGTCAAAAGGCCTCGCTCTGGTTGGCTGGAGAGCTCTGGGAGAACCGTACCGAGTAGTGCGGCGCTGGTGTCCTTCTCGGATATCAACACCTTGGCTTCGCCTTGGTAAACAGGCGGTTGGGTGAAGGTCACTGCCAACGCGAAGAGCGTGACTATTGCAACGGCCTGGATGATCACCCATTTGCGCGCACGGATGACGTTCAGATAGTCCCGAAGTTCCATCTCCCCCGCCTTACTCCGACTGCTGCTGCGACGGTCTGCTGCTTATCATTCTACGACTCACGACTCGGTGAACTTGGCGATGAACCAGAACTGCTCCCCGTCCATCTCGCGCGAGAGGGCCACTATGTCACCGGCTACCTCACCGTCTCCGGTCTTCATCACCACCGAAAGGGTCTTGGTCCCGGGACCCTCGGTCACCTCTCCGAAGCTGATCTCCTCGATGTCGCCTTCAGCGTATGCATCGAGGATGTCTTCGCTGTCGACCTGCTGGGCGATGATCGTGTTGAGGACGTCGACGTCGACATCCTCGATGTCAGGCAGAGGCGTCGGCGGCGGCACATCCTCTCCGCTGGCGACGGTGTCGGCCAATCCTCCAGTGGAACTCTGGCGCAAGCCGGTCACATAGGTGAAGAACCAGTACTCGCCGTGCTTCTCCATCCGGATGATGCCATCGGCTGAGGTGCCGTCCAGGAAGTCGGCCCGCATCTTCAACACCGCAACGTCTTCGTCCTGATCGACATCGGTGATGACGACCTTCTCGATCTTCTCGTCGAAAAGCCGGTCGATGTTGGTCTGCGAATCCACTTGCTCCTGCCACATGCGCAGGGCGAACTCCTCGGAGACGCCTTCCGGCAACATCAGGCCGTCTTCGTTCGCAGTGAAAGCAGGGCCGGTGGAGGTGGAGTCCTGAGAGGTGCGGTCGGAAGTGTTAGCGGAGTCATCTGCGGTGACATCGGTCCCCATCAGAGAGTCGATGGCGGACATCCCGTCGAAATAGTAGAAGGCCGCAGCGAAAGCGGCCAGCGCCAACACGAGGAAAGCCACTGCCAGAACGACGGGCGTCTTCTTCTTGCCCTGCTGCTTCGTCATCTGCTACGACCTGCCAATCCTTAGGTGAGGATCGGTGGACACGACCCACCCTGTCGTGTCCCTGCTACGACTCACCACACAGTATATCGGCAAATCACCATAGATTCCATGAGTGCGCATTCCTTG
>CAYWAF010000081.1:0-6861 GCA_964456355.1 uncultured Eubacteriales bacterium
ACGCCGTCCACGGCAGAGAGCCGTTCGAGGGTGCGTGCCAGGTGCTCTCCGTCGTTGACGCTGGGTACCGCGACGACCTGCACGTGGACGCCTATCCCGGCCTGCGATAGTCGCTCGATGCGCTCGAGGGTCCTGTCGCCTTTGCGCGGACGTATCATCTCCTCGCGCAGGTCGGGCTCGACGGTGTGCACCGAGACGTAGAGAGGGCTCAAGCGCTGCTCGACGATGCGGTCGAGGTCTGCGTCGGAGAGGTCGGTGAGCGTGATGAAGTTGCCGTCGAGAAAGGAGAGGCGGAAGTCGTCGTCTCGGATGTAGAGCGTCTTGCGCATGCCGGGCGGCATCTGCTCGACGAAGCAGAAGGTGCAGCGGTTGGCGCACCCGCGCACGCCGTCGAAGAGTGTCTCGGCGAACTCGATGCCCCAGGACTCGGGATAGGTGCGGGTCAGGCGGACCTGCTCGCGGGAACCGCCGGCTGTAAGGACCGTGAGAGTCGCCTGCGCCTCGCTTGCATACCACTGCCAGTCGATCACGTCGCTGAGCCGGTGGCCGTCCACGGCCAGCACCAGGTCTCCGACGGTAAGACCGGCCGCGGCCGCCGGAGAGCCGGGCTCTACCGCAGCGATCCTTCCTCCGACCTCGTGTGCCTGCGACGCCTCGGAGGGCATGGTCGGCCTCACCCCATGGCTTCGATGGCGCGCACCACGTCGGCCATCTGCTTCTGGGGCGTGGAGGCGCCGGCGGTCACACCCACCGTCTGTGCACCCTCGAACCACTCGGGCTCGAGTTCGTGCTCGGTCTCGACGTGGTAGGTGCGAGGGTTGACCTGCCTGGATATCTCGACGAGGCGGGCGGTGTTGCCGGAGTTGTGCCCCCCGACGACCACCATCGCATCGACGGTGGATGCCAACTCCTTCGCCGAGAGTTGGCGCTTGGCCGTCGCGGAACATATCGTGTTGCAGACGCGCAGTTCGCTTACGTCAGGCAGAAGCGCGGTCACGACCTCCTCGAGCCGCGAGAGCGACTGCGTCGTCTGGACCACGACCCCCACCATCTTCGAGGGCAGATGCTCGGGGAGGTCTTCTGCGGACTGGACGATTATGGCCGAGCCGCCTGCGTGCGCCTGGATGCCCTCGACCTCGGGGTGATCCTCCTCGCCCACTATGAAGACGGTCATCCCCTGCTCGGCGAGTTCTTTGGCGCATTTGTGCGCAGCGGAGACGAACGGGCAGGTGGCATCCACCACTTTGAGCCCCTTGCGCTCCGCCTCCTCGATGATCGAGGGGTCCACACCGTGGGAGCGGATGACGAGCGTCCCACCTTCGACGTCCTCCAAGGTCTCTGCGACCTTGACGCCGCGTCGCATGAGTTCGGCGACCGCCTGTGGGTTATGGATCAGCGGGCCCAAGGTGTGGACGGCCGAGCCGGTCTCCGTGGCCTCGGCGGCCAGCTTCAGGGCGCGCTCCACCCCGTAGCAGATACCTGCATGCTCTGCGACCTGGACGCGCATCTACCGGTCCTCCTCAGCCATTTCCAACTGCGCCGCGATGGCCTCCACCACGGCGGCGGTCATCTTCTCCACGCGCTCCTTGCGGGAGCCCTCCGGGAAATCCTCGGGGTATATCGGCTCCCCATAGACTATCGCCACCTTGGGGAACCTGGGAAACCTAGCACCCTCCGGCATCGCTTCCTGCGTGCCGGCGATGCCGAAAGGCACTATGGGGCAGCCGGAGCGCAAGGCCAGGAAAGCCGCGCCCGAGTGCATCTCTCCCACTCCCTCGACATCCCGACGGCGCGTGCCCTCGGGGAATATCCCCACCAGCTCACCAGAGCGAAGCAGGTCGGTCGCGGTGGCTATGGCCTCCCTGTCGGCCTGACCGCGCTTGACGGGGAAGGTCCACAGACGAGGAAGGAGCCAGCTCAAGAAACCCTCCTCGAAGAGTTCGGCCTTGGCCATGAAGTGGACCTTCCTCGGCGCGACCACCCACATGATCATCGGGTCGAGGTAGGAGACGTGGTTGCCGGAGAGTATCGCTCCGCCCTCGGGGACGTGCTCTTGGCCGCGTATGTGGACGCGATACAGGAGCGGGAAGAACCTCCCGACCTTCCTGAGCACCCGTCCCACCGTGTGTCGGTCCCGGCTCACGCGCCCTCCTCCACCAGCGTGGCTATGGCCTCGACGACCTCGTCGATGGTGAGGCCGGTCGTGTCCAGCTCGTGAGCGTCCTCTGCGACCGTCAGCGGGGAGTCCTTGCGCGTGGCGTCGGCGTGGTCCCTGCTCTGCATCTGGGCGAGCACCTCGTCGAGAGCGATGTCCTCGCCTCGCTCGACGAGTTCTGCGTGGCGCCTGCCTGCCCTCTCTTCCGGGGCGGCGGTCAGGTAGACCTTCACGTCGGCGTCGGGGAAGACAACCGTGCCGATGTCCCTGCCCTCGACCACGAGGTCGCTTCTGGCGGCCATCTCGCGTTGACGCGCGACCATCACCTTGCGCACACCGGGGAGGCGGGCGACCCTGCTGACCGCCTCGTCGGCCTGCGGGGTGCGGATCTCGCGGGTGACGTCGTCTCCGTCCAGGAGCACGCGTGTGGGGAGCATGCTGCCTGTGTCGTGCTCGAACTCGATGCGGGAGGTCGCGGCGACCTCCGACATGGCCGCATCGTCGTCCAGGTCCGCACCCGCGCGCATGCCGGCCACGGCCACGGCACGATACATCGCGCCGGTGTCGAGATAGTGCAGGCCCAACCGCTCGGCCAGACGCCTGGCCACCGTGGACTTACCGGAACCGGCCGGCCCGTCGATGCTCACGATCACCTCACAAGACCCCCTGCCACCTTCTTCATGACCTGCGACATCCTCTCACACTCCCGCGTCACTCGTGCAGCGAACGTAGGTCGTCGAGGAAGGAGGGGTAGGAGACCGCCACGGCCTTGAAGTCCGTGACCTCCACCGGCTGCTCGGATGCGAGTCCTGCGACGGTCCAGGTCATCGCCAGTCGGTGGTCTTTGTGGCTGTCCAGGCGGACGCCACCGGTCAGTCTCGGTGCCCCCTCGACGATCAGGTCGTCCTTGCGCGTGTACACGTTCACACCGAGAGCGCTCAGTCCCTCGATGATGGCGCTCAGCCGGTCGGATTCTTTGACGCGCAACTCGGAGACGCACGCGAAGCATGTGGTGCCTTCGGCCCTCGCCGCCACCAGGGCCAGCAGAGGTATCTCGTCGATGAGTGAGGGTATCTCGGCGACCGAGACGGTCGTCGCTTTCAGGAAAGGAGCGTGACGCACCAGCAGGTCGCCGGTCGGCTCGGAGACGGTGGTGTCCTCGTCCACGACTTCGAGCTGAGCTCCCATCCTTTCGAGGACTCGCAGATAACCCGTGCGTGTGGGATTCATCGAGAGCGAGCGTATGCGTATGCGGCTCCCCGGCACCAGGGTCGCTGCCACCGTCCAGTAAGCGGCAGAGGAGGGGTCTTTGGGGACCCGGAGGTCTGTCGCGCGGAGGTGCTGAGGCCCCACCAGTGATGCAGCGATGGAGTCAGGATATCGCTGGACGCTGACGCCGAAAGCAGGGAGCATGCGCTCGGTGTGGTCCCGGCTGGGCGCCGGCTCGCGCACGGTGGTGCGACCTTGTGCGTTGACGCCGGCCAGAAGGACCGCGCTCTTGACCTGCGCGCTGGCCACAGGGGAAGCGTAATCGATCCCAGTCAGAGGAGCGCCGCTCACCGTCACGGGGAGGGTCCCTCCCTCGGCGGTGGTGAAGCGTGCGCCCATCATCTGAAGCGGCTTGGTCACCCGCTCCATCGGACGGGAGGAGAGGGAGTCATCGCCTACGAGGGTGACGGTGGCATCGTAGCCGGCGAGTATGCCGAGAAGCAGGCGGACGGTCGTCCCGCTGTTGCCGCAGTCTATCGGATACGAAGGAGCGACAGGGCCGGCCTTCCCCCACCCCGTCACGCTTCCGGACAGCCCGGCGGTCGCATCCGGCTGCAGTTCGACCGTGGCACCGAGAGAGCGGACGGCCGCGATAGAACTGCGCACGTCGGCGCTGTCGAGGACGCCCTGCAAGTGCGAGGTACCCTCGGCCATCGCCGAGAAGAGGACGGCCCGGTGCGAGATGGATTTGTCGCCCGGGACCTCCACGTTGCCCATGAGAGGGGTCCGGGCAGGCTCTATGCGCTCGATCATCCGTCCTCCAGCGGTCGTAGGACCGGTTCGTAACCTCTGGCCTGCAGGTCGGCCGCGAGTGCCTCGAAGTCGCCTTCTTCCGTGAGCACCAGCACCAGCACTGCCTTGTCCTCCGAGAGGTGGTCTATCTCTATCGCTTCGATGTTGCAACCCGCGCGCCCGACCGCGGTGGTGACCTCGCTTATGACACCGGGACGGTCGCTCACGGGTATCTGCAGTTCGGTGAGCGCCTCAGTGGAGGGCACCCATTGTGCCGGCAGCGAGCGGCGGACCTCGGCGGCACGGGCGAGCCATCCACGCACCTCTGAGGCATCGCGGGCTCGCAGCGCCTCTGCGAACCGGCCCAAGACATCACGCAACTCGTCGATGCCTGCGGCCACGGCGAGGGCGTTGTCGAGGCAGATGCCCGTCCAGAGGTCTGGACTGCCTGCAGCGATGCGGGTGGTGTCCTTGAACCCTCCTGCAGCGAGCCGCAGGAGTTCGTCGCTGCTGCCGGCGTGCGACTTCGCCAGGTCGACGAGGGCCGAAGCGGTCACGTGCGGCACGTGGCTGATGATGGCCACCGCCTGGTCGTGGGTCTCGGGATCCACGGATATCACGCGAGCGCCGAGCGAGGTGATGTGAGCATGTATGCGTCGGTAGGCGTCCATGTCAGTACGAGGAGTCGGAGCGAGCACGTAGTAGGCCCCCTCGAACAGGTCGGGACGTGCCGCGGAGAACCCGCTCTGCTCCGAGCCGGCCATCGGATGGCCGCCCACGAAGGCTGCCTTCTCTCCCAGGACCGTCTCGGCCACCTCGGTGAGATGGGCCTTGGTGGAGGCGACGTCGGTGACCACCCCGTCGAAGTCTGCCTCACCCAGGATGTGCAGCCAGCGCTCGGAAACGGTCGCCGGAGTGGCGAGCACGGCCAGGTCGGCTCCTCCCGGACCGGTCCAGCCCTTCTCGCCCGCCTCTTCTGGCGTGGCGGCCTCGTCCAGGACACCGGCCTCGAGTGCGGCGCGCAAGGCGTCCTCGTCCACGTCGACGCCGAGTATGCGCACCTCGGGATCGACCTTCTTCGACGCTAGCGCGAACGAGCCCCCGATGAGCCCGGTCCCGACTATCAGGATGCGGCGGAACCTCACTCGTCCCACCCCAGACGTTTCCCCTCCGCCTCGACGAGAGGAACGAGGCGCTCCATGAGCGAGGAGAAGTCCTCAGGCGTAAGCGACTGCGGGCCGTCGCACTTGGCGTGCTCCGGATCGGGATGGACCTCCACCATCACCGCATCGGCGCCCGCGACCACGGCAGTACGCGCCATGGCGGGAACGAGGTCGCGGCGACCGGTGCCGTGAGAGGGGTCCACGACGACCGGGAGATGGGTGAGTTGCTTGAGCGCGGCCACCGCCGCGAGGTCCAGCGTGTTGCGGGTGTAGGTCTCGAAGGTCCTTATGCCCCGCTCACACAGGATGAGTTCGCGGTTGCCACCTTTGAGGATGTACTCGGCAGCAGACAGGAGTTCTTCGAGTCTGGCGGAGAGCCCGCGCTTGAGCAGGACGGGCTTGCCCATGCGCCCCAACTCGTCGAGCATCATGAAGTTCTGCATGTTGCGAGCGCCGACCTGCAGGACGTCGGCGTACTCGGCGACGGTCTCGGCATCGCGGACGTCCAGGACCTCGGTCACGACGGGAAGCCCCGTGGCATCGCCGGCTTCGCGCAGCATCTTGAGTCCTTCGACACCCAGTCCCTGGAAAGCGTACGGGGAGGTGCGAGGCTTGTAGGCACCGCCTCGCAGCATGGTGGCTCCGGCCTCCCGGCAGGCGGTGGCGACCGCCGTCATCTGCTCGTAGGACTCCACGGAGCACGGACCGGCGATGACGGCGAAAGCACCTCCGCCGACGGAGGCGTTGCCGACCTTGACCACGGTGTCTTCCGGCTGGAAGTCCCGGCTGACCAGTTTGTACGGCTTGAGTACCCGGATGACCTCCTCGACCCCGGGCAGCCCCTCGAGTTCCAGGCCGTAGACGACTTCGCGGTCGCCTATGACGCCGATTATCGTCTTGACCTCCCCGCCGGAGAGGTGGGCCTGCGCACCCGCCTCCTCCAGGAGGTCGACGACGTGGGATATCTCCTCTCGGGACGCGTGGTCCCGCATGATCACAAGCATTCTTTCTCACTCCTCGAACGTGTGGTCTTGTCAGGGGTCCCGGTCGCAGACGGCGGTCAGATGCCGCCCAACTCCTCTGCGACCTTCTCGAAGGCCTCTGCCACGACCACGTTGTCTTCAGGAGTCCCGATCCCGAGCCGCAGAGCGGGTGCGGTGTCGAAACCGCGGGCGATGATCCCATGGCGCAGCAGTGCCTCGAACACCTCGACCGGCTTCTCCGTCAACAGGTAGATGAAGTTCGTCTGCGACGGGACATAGCGTACTGACAGCCGGTCGAAGACCGAATAGATGTAGGTCTTCTGCTCCTGGTTCTCGCGCTTCCGGCGCTCGACCTCGGCTTCGTCGGCGAGAGAGTGGTATGCGGCTATCTGAGCGACACTGTTGACGTTGAACGGCTCACGGACCTTGTCGAGGGCTTGGGAGACGACCTCCGGGACGATGCCGTATCCGATGCGCAGCCCTGCGAGCGAGTAGATCTTGGAGAACGTGCGAAGGACGCACAGAGGTCTTTCGCCGTCGAAGTATTCGAGGGAGTCGG
>CAYWAF010000082.1:0-5531 GCA_964456355.1 uncultured Eubacteriales bacterium
ACATCGGTCGACCTGCAGCCGGCAAGACGGGCACCTCACAGAACTACCGGGACGCCTGGTTCGTCGGATACACTCCCCAGGCCGTGACTGCCGTATGGGTGGGTTACTACGACAAAGAGGTGTCCATGCGGAGCATCAACGGGGTGAGGGGTTTCGGTGGCACGTTGGCCGCACCCATATGGGCGACCTACATGAAACAGGCCCTCGCCGGCGAACCGGTGCTCAACTTCCCGCCGCAGAAGAAACCGAAATACACGTGGAAGCCGGAGTGGAGCGGCAAGATAGAGGCTCCGAAGCTCGTGGGCATGACCGTGGACCGCGCGAAGACCGTGCTGGCTGATGCAGGCTTCAAAGTTTCGGTGGTGGAGCGCTTCGACCCGGCTGCGCCCGCAGGTATCGTGGTCGGCCAATCACCGGGCGCCGGCAGCAGCGTCAGGAAGGGCGCGACGATCACGATCTACGTGTCGAAAGGCCAGCAACAGGCGGCTCCTGCCCCGGCTCCTCCACCGTCTACGCCGGAACCCGAACCTGAGCCCGAACCGGACCCGAGTCCGGAGGAGACATCCACGCCGTGACGCCATGGCATCTCCGCCATGAGAGCGTGCGGTAAGGAGCGCGCTACGGGAAAGGCGTGTTGTCCGGGAGCCTGGAGGACGGTCGCATCAACTACGCGCGACCCGGATCATCCCCGAGGTACAGACGACCTCGACCTCGCCGGCCTTTTGGATCTCGTCCAGGATGAGGTTCATGCCTATGGTGTCGCTGGATATATGACCTGCGATGACGAGATTGAGCTTGAGTTCCTCGGCCCGTTTCTTGTGTTCTTCGGAATAGTGCATCCCCACGAGAGTGCCGACACCCGCCTGCGATAGGCGGTCCAGGGCGTCGATGGGACCTTCCGTGCCACCGGTCATGTCGACGACCATCTTGCCGGCTCGGGTGGAGCCCGACCCCTGCACGATCACCGGACCGTAGCCCTTCTTGGCGGCGTCGGCATACTCGGGGATCTTCCGGAGCGTCTTTACGACGTCGTCAAGCGTCTCCGGAGCCTCCTCGTCCAGATGGCGTTGCACGAAAGCGTTCACGCAGTTGTCGGCAGCCGTATGACACGACATGAACGCGAAGCCGAGGAGTTCGGCGGCTTGGATGGCACGATAATGGTTGGCCGGCATTATCTTGCGACGCACTTCCTGGGCTCTGGGAGCCATCAAGGCATCACCGGCAGCGATGCTCACGCCTTCTGTCGCCCAGAGGTCCGCCTGCATCCCCATGACCTCGTGCAGAGAGGCGAACCCGGGACCTTCGGGATGATGAGCCAGCACGAGGTCGATCGGCTCGCCTTTCTCTCTCAAGCGGTCAGCCAGGAGGATCTCGCCCACCTCCATGTCTATGCCTGTGATGATGCCACGCACCTCCAGGTCGGGGTCGCCCACGCAGATGCGCGTGTCGACATAGGGGTTCGTGAGTGTCTCGGTGTCGAAGAAGGGCTTCTCTGACTCGTCCGCTTTCTCGTAGGCTCGCTTCTTCTTCTCCAACAACCTCTCGATCTCTTCATCGGAACGCTTGTCTTCTGCGATACCTTTGCGGACGGCTATGTCGTGGATCTCCTTCAGCCGGATGCTCACTTCTCATCCTTCCTTCCATCAAGACCTCTCGCGCGTCCCTTGTGTGTCGGACCCATCCTTCCTTTCGAGACATACTGACTCGAGCGGACATAGAACCTATAGGGCAGTTCATACCCCGCCGACAGGCCTATGCGCCCCGACGCGCAGACATCTTCCTCCGCGACGGGCGGATGGTCGTATACCGCCAGGTTCCCTTCTGCCAGTAGGCTCCCGTTGTCCGAGAGGTCCAGGCCGAGGGCCGATGCGAGCTTGCCTGGGCCGTTGGCTGTCTCGACACCACTGCGACCGGCACGCCGTCTCTGCATCTCTGGAAGACCCACCATCGGCTCGATGGCCCGGATGAGGACGGCGCCTGCGACCCCCTTCGGCTCCGTGACCAGGTTGAGCATATGATGGTTGCCGTAGGTGAAGTAGACGTAGACGGACGCCGGAGGACCGTACATCACGGCATTGCGCTCCGTCACACCTTTGGTGGCAGCGTGAGAGCCGGCATCGTCGCTGCCCAGATATGCCTCGGCCTCCACTATCCTGCCACCCGTCAGCACACCGCCCGCCCGAGAGAGGAGGATCTTGCCGAGAAGGTCACGGGCGACGAGACGAGTGTCGCGCTCGAAGAAGGCCGGGCCCAGCATCTCCCCCGCCTCCGGTGAGATGTCGGAGGACTCGGGCCAATCGAGAGATGGACGGTCCTTGTCCGACGTCATCATCGTGAAGAAGGATGCCTCATGCACGACATGGCGCTAATCTTCCTCCGCCTTCTCCTCGATCCAGGCCCTTTGCTCCTCGAGAGCGGCGTGTGCCCTGTCCATCTGTGCCGCCACTGCCGAAGGAGCGGTCCCGCCCTCGCTCTTCCGCTTGGTCACCACGGAACGGATGTCGACGGTCTCCGGCACGTCGTCACCGAAGGCAGGGTCTGCTGACGCGAACTCCTCAGCCGAGAGGTCTTGGAGCGTACGGCCTTCCTGCTCCAGCCTCAGCACCAGCCTGCCGACGATCTCGTGTGCCTTGCGGAACGGCACGCCCTTGCCCACGAGGTAGTCGGCGAGGTCGGTCGCGGCCATGAACCCGCCCTTCGACGCCTCCAGCATGCGTTCGGGATGCACGTGCATGGCTGCGAGCATCCCCTCGCAGACCGCGAGCGCGTCGGACGTGGTGTCCACGGCATCGAAGAGAGCTTCTTTGTCCTCCTGCATGTCCTTGTCATAGGCGAGAGGAATGCCCTTGAGCATCATGGCCAGGGTCATGAGGTCGCCGGTCACACGCCCGGTCTTCCCGCGTGTGAGTTCGGCGAAATCAGGGTTCTTCTTCTGAGGCATGATGCTGGAACCTGTCGCATAAGAGTCGTCCATCGTGATGAAACCGAACTCCTCGCTCGACCACAGGACGAGCTCTTCGCAGAGACGAGAGAGATGCAGCATCGTGACGGTACAGGCGTACGTGAGGTCGAGCGCGAAGTCACGGTCGCTCACCGCATCCATCGAGTTGGGGGTGACAGAGGAGAACCCCAGCCTCTCCGCCACCGAGGCGCGGTCTATGTCGAAGGTGGTGCCGGCGAGCGCAGCCGAGCCTAGCGGCATGACGTCCGCCGCATCGAAGGCATGCTCGAAGCGCTGGACGTCGCGTGCGAGCATCCAGAAATATGCTAGGAGATGATGAGCGAGAAGCACCGGCTGGGCCTTCTGCAGATGCGTGTAGCCCGGCATCACCACGTCGGAGTGCGTGCGAGCGAGCTCCAGGAGCGTGTACTGCAATGCACTGGCCTGCTCCGCGAGTCTGACCGAAGCCTCTTTGGCATACATCCGCATATCCAAGGCGACCTGGTCGTTGCGGGAGCGAGCCGTGTGCAGACGCGCTCCCGCAGGCCCTATGCGCTCGATGAGTGCGCGCTCGATGGCCATGTGGATGTCCTCGTCGGCCACATCGAAGACGAAAGCACCTTCGCGGATCTCACGATATATCTCGCCCAGGCCCTCTTGTATCGCATCAGCATCGGCCTCGGAGATGATGCCCTGGTCGGCGAGCATGCGGGCGTGCGCGATCGAGCCGCGGATGTCTTGCTTCCACATCCTGCGGTCCACGGGAAGTGACGCTCCATACTCATCGAGGAAGCGGCCCGGTGAACGCTCGAACCGCCCGCCCCAGGGTCTGCTCTCGTCACTCATCATCGGATCCTTCCTCAGCGGAGTCATCCGTGGCGTCAGAGTCCCTGGAATCCGGCTCCTCCGGCCAGCCTGCCCGTCTCTCCTTGATGTACTCCTGCTCTTCGTTGTAGCGCCTCCACTGGCCTCGAAGCCTCAGATAGGTGATGCCGGCCGGGAGGACCACCGTCGCGACCAGGACGAAGACCACCGCTGCGAATATCGCTTGTTGTTCGGGGTTCACTAGACCTCGCCTTCCTTGCCCACCTTGCGACGCTGACGTGCCCAGACCTTCACCGGGAGACCATGCAGTTCGATGAAGCCTTTCGCGGCTGCATGGTCGAAGGTGTCGGCATCATCATACGTCGCCAGATGATAGTCGTAGAGCGAGTATGGGGAACGCCTGCCGACAGGGACGCAACTGCCTTTGAAGAAGCGCAGGCGCACGTCACCCATGACCAACTGCTGCGTGGTCTCGATGAAACCGTCCAGCGCCTCCTTGAGAGGAGAGAACCACATACCGTTGTAGACCAGTTCGGCCCACTTCTGCTCCACACCCAGTTTGTAGTGGAGCACCTCTCTCTCCAGGCATAGGTCTTCGAGCGCCTTGTGTGCCGTGATGAGGGTGAGCGCACCGGGGACCTCGTATATCTCGCGCGACTTCACGCCGATCAGCCGGTTCTCGATCATGTCGATACGGCCGAAGCCATGCTTGCCGGCGAGTTCGTTCATCGCCTCGATTATCTCGCGGAAGGTGGCTATCTCGCCGTCAAGGGCTACCGGCACGCCTTGCTCGAAGGTTATCTCCGTGTATTCCGGTTCCTCACAGGAGTTGCCGCGCGAATCAGCGGTCAACGTGTAGATGTCGGAGGGCGGCTCGATCCATGGGTCTTCGAGCACGCCACACTCGATGGCGCGACCCCACAGGTTGTCGTCTATGGAGTACGGGTTGTCTTTCGTGGTGGGCACCGGGATGCCTCGCTCGGCGGCGTACTCCATCTCCTGCTCGCGGGTCTTGAGTTCCCATTCGCGCACAGGAGCGAGCACCTCTATGTCGGGGTCGAGCGCGGCTATACCGACCTCGAAGCGCACTTGGTCGTTACCCTTCCCGGTACAGCCGTGAGCGATGTATTTGGCACGACATCTGTGTGCCTCCTCCACCAGATGCTTCACGATGATCGGCCTCGACATCGCACTGAGGAGCGGATACTTGTTCTCGTAGAGCGCATTGGCCTTGAGCGCCCAGGACAAGAACTCCTCGACATACTCGTCACGCACGTCTTTGACCACGGACTCCCGCGCACCGATGTCGAGCGCCTTCTTGCGCACGAACTCAAGGTCCTGGCGCTCCTGACCCACATCCATGGCAAGCGCGACGACGTCGACGTCGTAGTGCTCGCCTATCCACTTGATCGCCACGGACGTGTCCAGTCCGCCCGAGTATGCCAACACACATGTCTCCCGTGCCATCTGTCTTCCTTCCTTGCTGAGTGTCCCGGTCGCCTGCAGCGACCTTTTCACGTCTCCTGTCGAATGAACCCGTCCAGACGGTCCCTGAGATGTCGGGCCGTCGTCTCGCTATCGGTGATGACCAATACCGTGTCGTCTCCGGCTATGCTGCCCAATATCCCGTCGAGGTCCGCTGCATCCATCGCAGCAGCGACTCCTTGAGCAGTCCCCGGTGAGGCCTTGATGAGCAACAGGTTGTCCTTGTGGACCACGCTCTGTACGAGTTCGTCCACCATCCTCTGCAAGTGGAGGTCTTCAC
>CAYWAF010000082.1:5541-6735 GCA_964456355.1 uncultured Eubacteriales bacterium
CCGTCCGGGGCCTTGGTCAATCCCATCTCCTTGATGTCGCGGGAGACCGTGGCTTGGGTGCACTCGAACCCCTCTCCGGCAAGACGGCGCGCCAACTCCTGCTGCGTCTTCACGGGCGCGGAGCGGACGATGTGCCGTATGGCTTCCTGTCTCTTCCGGCGATCGCGTGTCACTTCACTGCCTCCCCCGGTCCCGTGTATCCGTCATCGAGCAACATCGAGAGCAAGGCCTTCTGTACATGCATCCTGTTCTCGGCCTCATCGAAGACGACCGACCTGACTGAGTCGATCACCTGGTCGGTCACCTCCTCGCCACGATGAGCAGGCAAACAGTGCATGAAGATGGCGTCTTCGGCTGCGAGTGCCATCAGGTCGGCATCCACCGTGAAGCCTTCGAACGCCCGGAGACGCTCGTCGTGTTCGGCTTCATGGCCCATAGACGCCCAGGTGTCGGTAGCCACGACATCCGCTCCTCTGACGGCCTCTTCGGGATCGGTGAGCAGCGTGATCGTGGCACCGGTCGAGACCGCTATCCCATGGGCATGCTCGACGACCTCCTCCTTCGGAGCGAAACCTTCAGGAGTGCAGACACGCAGGTCCATGCCGGTGAGCGCACCGTCCAACATGTACGTGTGCGCCATGTTGTTGCCATCGCCGACATAGGCGACGACGAGGTCTTCCAGCGCACCCTTGTGCTCGCGCATCGTGAGCAGGTCGGCGAGCCCCTGACAAGGGTGGAAGTCGTCCGTGAGCGCATTGATCACAGGCACGGCAGCGTGTTCGGCCATCTCTTCGACCAGAGACTGTTCGAAGGTGCGGACGACGATCGCGTCCACGTAGCGCTCCATCACCTTGACGGTGTCGAACACGCTCTCTCCTCTGCTGAACGCACTGTCGCTGCCTGCCAGCGTGACCGGATGCACGCCGAGCCTGGCACAAGCCACCTCGAAGGAGATGCGCGTGCGCATGGACGGCTTCTGGAAGATGAGGGCGACCGCACGCCCGGCAAGAGGTGCTTCACGCTCTCCGGAGACCCACGCTGCTTTCTGCTCCGTCGCCGTGTCCAGGACGGATACGAGCTCGGCAGGCGTGAGGTCTGCGAGCGTGAGGAGGTCGCGTCCTGTGAGGGTCCCGCTCATGATCCGCCCTTCCTGGCAGAGAACTCTTCTTCCAGCATGGACAGGAGTGCGTCGAC
>CAYWAF010000083.1:0-3239 GCA_964456355.1 uncultured Eubacteriales bacterium
AGTGCCTCCGCATCGCCTTCTGGATCTCCCATTCGGTGAGGTAGGGGAGGACGCGGTCGCCACCGACCATCGTGAACCCGCCGATGCGTGACTCGTTGTGCATCAGGTACTCGCGCTGTCTTGCCGCGATCACCCTGCCGGCCACGAGCATCACCGGCTGGTTCGAGCGAGCGGCCACCGAGCCGGCGCACAGTGCGTCCGGGAAGTCCCTGCCGGTGGCCACGAACGGCGAGATGCGCCCGGTGGGCCATATCATCTTCAGCACCGCGGTGTTCGTCCCGTAGCGATCCGGCCCTGCGGCACGCCGCACGGAGGAGTCCTCGGCCAGGCGCTGGAAGATCATCGTGTCCACGACACCCTTGCCGCCCACGATGAGCACGTCTTCGACCTCGGCGGAGTGGGTCTGGAAGAACCCTGAGGTGGCAGTGGCCAGATGGGTGCGGTGCGTGAGGAGGATGGGCGCTTGTTCCGCTCCCGCGAAAGCAGAGGCTGAGAGGGCGTCGGGGAAGGCCTCTCCGTTGACGAGTATGGTCTGCCCGGAGGCGGGGACGCCGACTCGCTCGGCTATCGCTGCCGCCGTCTCGTAGCGGTTCGCTCCGGCGATGCGCTCGACGAGCATCCCCGGAGGCACCTGAGCGGAGGCATCATCGCTGTTCACGGCTCCACCCATCGCGGCTATGGCTGCCTGGGTGGTCGGTGCGGACTCTATGGCGCCGACTCCGCCCAAGACCACTATCCTGCGTGGAGCGAGTTCGGCCAGGACCTCAGCGGTCTCGGGCGGCAGATGCCCGGGACGCGTGAGGAGGAGCGGCGCATCGAGCTTGGCGGAAAGAGGTGTGGCGGCAAGCGCGTCAGGCCATGCAGCCCCGGATGCCAGCAGCACCGTGTCGGCGCCGTGGGGCCAGCCCTTCCTCGCTATCGCTGCGGCCGTCCCATAGCGGGTGCGACCGGAGAGTCGCGGGTAGAGCGGGGTGAAGGGGTTCTCCCGCATGAAGCGGTCGATGCCGTTGGCGATGCCCTCGGCCATGCGCTTCCTGAAAGACGGCGTCATGAGCAACGCCCGGTCATAAGGGTTGGACAGGTAGCCGCCTTCGAGCAACACGGCTGGCATGTTCGACCACCTGACGACGTAGAAGCCTACGTCGTCGATGCCACGGTTCGCCATCCCCGTCGCAGCACACACTTCCTCCTGGACGTACTGGGCGAGGCGCTTGGAGAGTATCTCGTCGGTCGGGTTGTCCCAGTTGTGGTAGGTCTCGGTCCCTCGCGCAGAGGAACCTGCAGCGTTGTTGTGGATGGAGATGAAGATGTCGGCGCCCCATGCGTTGGCCGCATCGCAGCGGGCCTGCAGGTCGTCGTAGGGGATGGGGTAGTTCCCGGTGCGGCCGTCCGCATAGTAGCGGTATGCGCCGATCGTGTCGTCCCAGTGCCAAGTGGGGCGGTCTGAGACGTCCACGGCCGAGCGGCTCGAACGTGAGAGACGCGTCCCGTAACCGCGCTGGCGCAATATGGAGTAGAGGTCGAGTGCGAGCCAGAGGTTGACGTCGGCCTCGCGGACCCCTCCGTAGGAGGCCCCGGGGTACGGACCGCCGTGGCCGGGGTCGATGAAGACGTTGGTGGCTGGGGCCGATGAGGGGAAAACGAACGTGACAGACAGAGCAAACGCGACCAGGAGCATGGCCGCTCGCCCTGCTCCGGAGCGCCGCCTCGGCGTGGTGTGACGTAAGCTGCGTGACCGCATGGCTTTCTGGCTCCGTTTTTTCCTCGCTCGGCATGCCTTTCGGCGGCCGGAGCGATATCTTCGGCCATTATATGGGGTTTTCCCTTTATATGCATCGGCACATCGCCTAGAATGCTTTCACCGGGACGCCTTCCGCGAGGACCGGGAGGCGTTTGCGCAGAAGCGGGCAGTCATAGAACAGACGACAGACCAGGCATCGCTTGCCACTTTCTCGGGCGCGGAGCACTGGTCTTCGTGTTATAGGAAAGCAGACGACCACTGTCAGCAGGGAGGCCACACGACTTATGGAGATCGAGATAGGACGGGGTAAGACCGCTCGCCGTGCGTACGGGTTCGACGAGATCGCCATCGTGCCGTCGAGGCGCACGAGAGACCCGCGCGATGTGGACGTGAGCTGGAGTTTCACCTTCCGCGACAAGGAGTTCAACTTCCCCGCGCCGGTACTCGCATCGGCCATGGACGGCGTCGTCGACCCTGCTTTCGCGATCACGATGGGCAAGCTCGGTGGTCTCGCCGTCCTCAACCTCGAAGGCATCCAGACGCGCTATGAGGACCCCGTGCCCCAACTGGACGCCATCGCCTCGTTCTCCAAGGAAGAGGCTACCGCCAAGATGCAGGAGATATACGCTGCCGAGGACGTCAAGCCGGAACTGATCACCCAGCGCGTCAAGGAGATCAAGGAAGGCGGCGTGATCGCGGCGGCATCGCTGACTCCCCAGAACGTGGAGCGCTACATCGAGGCCGCGCTCGAGGGCGGGCTCGACATCCTCATAATCCAGGGCACAGTCGTCAGTGCCGAGCACAAGTCGAGTTACGACGAACCGCTCGACCTCAACGCGTTCGTCCGCAATCTCGACATCCCGTGCATCATCGGTGGCTGCTGCAGCTACCAGGGCGCTCTGCACCTCATGCGCGCCGGTGCGATAGGCGTACTCGTAGGCGTAGGGCCCGGTCACGCGTGTACCTCGAGGCGCGTCCTCGGCATCGGCGTTCCGCAGTGCACGGCCATCGCGGACGCTGCGGCTGCCCGCACGCGGTGCCTGGAGGAGACAGGCCTTTACTCCCAGGTCATCGCGGATGGCGGCATGCGCACCGGCGGTGACCTCGCCAAAGCGATAGCCGTCGGGGCCGATGCGGTCATGATCGGCTCGCCTCTCGCATCTGCCAGCGAGGCACCCGGTCGCGGCTACCATTGGGGCATGGCGACCTTCCATCCCGACCTTCCTCGCGGGGCACGCGTGCGTGCGGGCATCAAGGGCACGCTCGAAGAGATCCTGCTGGGTCCGGCACACGAGAACGACGGCACCATGAACCTCATCGGTGCGCTGCGCACCTCCATGGCCACGTGCGGCTACGAGAACCTGAAGGCCTTCCAGAAGGCCGAGGTCATGGTCGCCCCCGCTCTCCAGACGGAAGGCAAGGTCCTTCAGCAGTCGCAGGGCGTCGGCATGGGCCGGTAGGGACGGACGGTGAGCGGTTACCACGACGAGCAGCCGAC
>CAYWAF010000083.1:3339-6710 GCA_964456355.1 uncultured Eubacteriales bacterium
TTCTGCTACGGCATCCAGGAGATGGCACTGCATCTGGGCGGCGCGATACCCAGGACAGACATCGGCGAGTACGGCTTCGCCGAGTTGCAGGTAGTGGACGGTGGCGGCGAGCTGCTGTCGGGCCTTCCGGAGACCTCGCAGTGCTGGATGAGTCACCGCGACAGCGTCGGGACGCCTCCGGAGGGCTTCAGGGTCACGGCCCGCACCTCCACCACGCCCGTCGCCGCCATGGAAGACCCCTCCCGCAGGCTCTACGCCACGCAGTTCCACCCCGAGGTCGCACACACCGAGCACGGCCAGGAGATCATCGAGCGCTTCCTGCACGGGATCGTGGGCATACCGGCCACCTGGACGATGGCCAACATAATCGAGGAGACGATCGAGTACGTGCGCGACCTCGTCGGCTCCGACAAGGTGATCTGCGGGCTTTCGGGCGGCGTGGACTCCAGCGTGGTGGCAGCGCTCCTGCACCGTGCCATCGGCGACCGGCTGACCTGCGTCTTCGTCGACCACGGCCTGCTGCGGGCGAACGAGGCCGAGCAGGTCGTCCACGTCTTCGGCGACCAGTTCGACATCGACCTCGTCCACGTGGACGCGGAAGAGAGGTTCCTGTCCCTCCTCGACGGCGTCAGCGACCCCGAACAGAAGCGTCGCATCATCGGCGAGGAGTTCTGGAAGGTCTTCTTCGAGGAAGCCACCCGGCTGGAAGGCGTGAAATGGCTCGCGCAGGGCACGCTCTATCCCGACGTCATCGAGTCGGGCGGGCGTGGCGGCAAGGCCACGGCGAAGATAAAGAGTCACCACAACCTCATCCCATTCCCCGAAGGCGTGCACTTCGACCTCATCGAGCCGCTCAGTTCGCTCTTCAAGGACGAGGTGCGAGCGGTCGGCGCCGAGTTAGGTCTTCCCGATGAGATAGTGCATCGCCAGCCCTTCCCGGGTCCTGGCCTGGCGGTGCGCATCATAGGAGAGATAACCAAGGAGAAACTGGAGATGCTGCGTGCGGCCGACGCCATCGTGCGCGAGGAGATATCGGCCTGGGACACCGGTCGCACGGTCTGGCAGTACTTCGCCGTCCTGCCCGATATCCGCAGCGTCGGGGTGATGGGCGACGAGCGCACCTATGCGCGCCCGATCATCATCCGGGCGGTGGCCAGCGCCGATGCGATGACGGCGGATTGGGCGAGGTTGCCTCACGATCTGCTCGCCAAGATGTCCAACCGCATAATCAACGAGGTCGAGGGTATAAACAGGGTCGCTTACGACATAACGAGCAAGCCCCCGGGAACCATCGAGTGGGAATGAGGAGGCGTCTTCGATGACAGAATCGCAGGCCGACGTCCGGGCGCGCATCGACGAGTTGCGCAGCCAGATCGACGAGATAGACTGCAAGATCGTCAGACTGCTCAACGAGCGTGCCGAGAAAGCGCTCGCGATCCGCGAACTGAAGCCCAAGGTGCAACTGGGCCTTTACGACCCCAAACGCGAGGAGCAGATCTTCGAAGGTCTGGCCAGATGCAACGAGGGACCGCTCTACGCCGACAACCTCCGCGAGATATACGAAGCGATCCTCCATGTCATGAAGGAGCTCTGAGGGTCATGTCCGAGATACGTCCCGGCTCCAACGTCCCGGGCGACGAGGTGGTCGTGCGCGACGGCGACATCACGCTGATCGCAGGTCCGTGTTCGGTGGAGAGTCTCGAGCAGATGCGCGAGGTGGCTGCGGTCTGCAAGGAGCTCGGGATACGCGTCATGCGTGGCGGCGCCTACAAGCCGAGGACCTCGCCCTACTCCTTCCAGGGCCTGGAGGAGAAGGGGCTGAAGATTTTGCGCGAGGTCGCAGACGAGTTCGACCTCAAAGTCGTCACCGAGATCGTCGACCCCGCCCATATCGAGGCGGTGGACGAGTATGCGGACATGCTCCAGATAGGCACGCGCAACATGGCCAACTTCTCCTTGCTCAAGAAGATAGGTGCGGCGACGGCCGACAGCGGCAAGCCGGTCCTCTTCAAGCGCGGCATGGCCGCGACGATAGAGGAGTGGCTGGCGGCTAGCGAGTACATCACGATGCAAGGCAACACCAACGTCATCCTGTGCGAACGCGGCATCAGGACGTTCGAGACCTCGACGCGCTTCACCCTCGACATAACGGCAGTCCCGGTGGTCAAGAAGCTCTCCGTCCTCCCCATCATCGTGGACGCCTCGCACCCGACCGGGCAGGCGGACCTGGTGCCTGCGGTCTGCAGGGCGGCTGTCGCCATAGGCGCCGACGGGGTGATGGTCGAGGTCCATCCGAACCCGCACGAGGCCCTTTGCGACGGCCCTCAGTCGCTGGATATTGCAGGTCTGAGGGGTCTTGTCGTCGAACTAGAGTCCGTAGCGAGGGCCGTAGGTCGCTCGTTGGCATGACGGCTGCTCTCTGAAAGAGCGGCCGTCGTCGGGTAGGCTGTTCATAGGTTGCCACCCATGTGCATGGGGGTGCAGTGTCCGACATCAAGCCACGCAGGTTCTGCCCTCATTGCGGGGCGGTCGATTCCGTCCGCCTCGGGCCTTGTGATGTCTGCGGACTCTCCGTCTGCGAGAAGTGTGGCAACATCCAGCACATCAAGGGCGAGAAGCGGATAGTCCACGACGAGTGCCTGCACAGAAGCGACGGCTCCTTCTCGATGATCAAGTTCATCAAGTAGCACACCCCGTACGCTGTCCCATCCTTCTCCGTTCTCTTGCGGGGCACCTGTCTCATCATGTTACAATACATCACGTACATACACATGGTATTGTAAGGTGTGACTCCGGGATGTCTGAGGACAGAGCACCATACGACACGCGACCTGCGCAGTTCCGCTTGCCGATGTGGGCCCACGAGTTCTTGGCCGGCGAGTCTGTACGGACAGGCTCCACGAAGACCGACCTCGTGGTCGAGGCGCTCGAAGACCTCAAGCGCAAGCGTCTGCAGGCACTCATGGCCGAGGGTTATGCGGAGATGGCCGAGACCGACACGGCCGAGACAGAGGCGTGGGAGCCGACCCTCGATGACGGCCTGGAGGACGAGGCATGGTGACCCCTCGGCGCGGAGAAGTCTACTGGGTCGACCTGGAGCCGACACGAGGAAGTGAGCAAGGTGGCCGCAGACCCGCACTCGTCGTCCAGAACGACGTCGGGAACCGCTTCTCGCCGCTCACCATCGTGGTGCCGCTCACTCGTCGCGCTCCTTCCAAGCCCTACCCGTTCATGGTCGAGGTCGCGGGCGTTGCCGGCAGAGGGAGGTCATGGGTCCACTGCGGGCATATTCGGACTATAGACAGATCACGCTTGGTGGAAGGCGCGCTCGCCACTCTCGATGAGGAGACCATGCACCGGGTCGACGAGGC
>CAYWAF010000084.1:0-3830 GCA_964456355.1 uncultured Eubacteriales bacterium
CCCTCGCGTGCTCCAATGCTTCAGCTTGCTCGTCATCAGATATCGTTCTATCTATAAGTCGTCCTCCGTGGGGCAGTATCACGCGAGGTCGCTCCTCTCGAATCGTATGGAAGAAAACCAATGACTACATGCAGGGCAGTGCGCCAATGATACTGGGGTGTGTGCCGGGAGCACAACCAACTCACTCGACCAGATCCCACGTCACCCTGGTACCTTTGGAGACGTCACGCGTGACCCTTCTACCAAGCAGCTCGTCGTAGTGCTTCGGCGGCAAACCGTAACCGGGGCGCACGCTTCGCAGGTTCCTCTCCGTGAACACGTCTCCCGCCTTCATGTCCTCGGCGACATACAGAGAGCGACGGAAGCGCATCGAGCCTTTCTCCTGTTCCGTGGGTCCGTAGGAGACTTCACCCAAGGCCTGCCATGCTTTGAGTGTCTCGTCGACGAGCACGCGCATCTCTTCCGGTTCCAACGAGAAGGCCGAATCGACTCCCCCATCGGCGCGACTCAACGTGAAATGACGCTCTATGAGCGTGGCGCCCAATGCGATCGACGCCACCGACACGCCGAAGCCGAGCGAGTGGTCGGACAGACCGACCTCGCAATCGAAGCGCTCTCTCAAGTCCGGGATGGTGAGAAGGTTGCTTCCTTCAGGGGTCGCCGGATAACTGCTGGTGCATTTCAACAACACCAGCTCTTTG
Source organism: uncultured Eubacteriales bacterium (assembly GCA_964456355.1). Classification (GTDB taxonomy): domain Bacteria; phylum Actinomycetota; class Coriobacteriia; order Anaerosomatales; family CAYWAF01; genus CAYWAF01. Next base: position 702 of record CAYWAF010000084.1, read on the forward strand.
CATCCTGCGCCCCTGGCAGCAGCAACGGCATCCTCGAGCTCTTCTAAAGATGCCATCCCCGTCGACATGATGATGGGTCTGCCGGTGGAGGCGACTTTGCGGATGAGCGGTATGTCCACGTTCTCGAAGGAGGCGATCTTGTAGCAGGGCGGATCGAACTGCTCCAAGAAATCCACCGCGGTCGAGTCGAACGGCGTGCTGAAGCACAGCATGTCGTACTCGCGGCAACGGTCGAACAGCGCCTCGTGCCACTCCCAGGGTGTGTGTGCCTCCTCGTACAGCTCATAGAGACGGCGACCGTGCCAGGGACTGGACTCTTCGGATATCACGAAATCTGGCATCTCGACATCGAGCGTAAGGGTATCGGCGGTATAGGTCTGCAGCTTCACGGCATGTGCGCCTGAAGCGGCAGCGGCATCTATGATCTCCAGTGCACGCTCCAGTGACTGGTTATGGTTACCGCTCATCTCGGCGACGATGAACGGTGGGTGATCCAGCCCCACTCTGCGTCCACCCATACTGAAAGAACTCATCTTGCGCGCCACACTCCTATTGACCGGACCCAAGGGCTTTGCCCTGTAGGTATCGTATAGGAGTATCCCATCCCTCGGTCATCAGATACGAGTACGCTTCCAGGTCTGCCGAGCGATGTAGTGTGCCTTCCCCCTGTTGAGAGATCGGTGTGATTCTCCCTTGTCTGATATCGGGCCAACGTTCAGCGAACAGATCCTCGATTTCTGTGATGAGCCTCTCATAGCTTGTTCTCAGCGTATCATCAGAATCGTGAGATACCTGACGCTGTGCGAGGATGTCTCCCGTGTCCAGTCCTTCGTCCATCAGGTGGATGGTCACGCCTGCCGGGGTGTCTTCCAAAAAGCTCCATACGTTCGGGTCTGCCCCACGGTTCCACGGCAACAGGGATATATGCAGATTGATCACCCTTCCGGGAAACAGTGCCAGCACCTCCGGCTTTACGATGTGCCGATATCCGAAACTGACCAGCCACTCAGCCCACTCGAGCAGATCATCCGAGGGTGAAAGTGGTTCTTCTGTCCTGCGGTAGGCGTCGCCTACATCCTCGAGCACTCGTTCTATGCGAGGGTGTTCGGAACCAAGCAGCAAAACGTTCAATCACGCCACCCCCGAATCGGACATGACCTTGGCCACGCGCTCCGCTCCAAGTCCATCGACAAGGTCCATCGCTGAGACAGACATCCTTGCTAGGCTCTCCGGCCCTTTTTCCAGTTCTTCGAGCGCCGCAGATATCGTTTCGGCGTCGACCTCTTCGGCTCGACCGAGATATACTGCTGCGCCTGCTGCAGCAACGTTCTCGGCAATCTCCACTTGGTTCTGGGCTACCGAGACGATCAGCGCCGGCAAGCCCATGCAACAGCGCTCCCAGGTCATCACTCCACCAGCACCTATGGCAAGGTCGGCAGAGGCCATGAGATGTGGCAAATCGGCATCACCGTCATGTATGACCAGTCTTGTGAGCCCTACAAAACGCTCGGCAAGCATTTGGCGACGGGATTCATCCGTCCCGATGACGACATCCACCTCGAGTCCTTCACGAACACGGGAATCGAGTGCTTCTAGGGCCGCCTCTGTCACCTTGAGGTTGTCCGCTCCCCCCATACAGACCAGCATTCTTTTTATCTCTCCACGACGCGGGTGAACCCCGGAACGTGCTTCTGCGAACTCCCTGCGCAACAAGGCATACCGGGGACCCAAGAGCATCCGACACCCCTCTGGCGCCAGACTCTCGTAACGTGCAGCAGGATCCGGATAGAGGTTCTGGTCCAAGAGGATGTCGCAAACATGGGGACGGTCTGCAACATCGTCTATGACGAGGACTTTGACGCCGACGAACGCGACATCTTTTTCCCAGTCCGCAGAAAGCCCGTAATGGTCCACGACCATCCAGGACCAGTCGCCATTCGCAAGAATGTCGACACTTTCTGTCGAATCGAGCTTCTTTCCCGGTAGCACATGTACTATATAGCCAGCGTCACTCAGCCGATCGAGCAAGACATCATCGATCTCTCTGACCAGGAAGTGGACCTCGGTACCCCTTGCAGACAATGCCTCTGCGAGCGCCGCGCATCGCATGATGTGACCGAAACCGATGCTTTGCGATCCATCTGCTCGGATAGCGACACGCATATACACTCAGGCCCCGAGAGCATCCCGCAGCACGCAGACTACCGTGTCCTGCTGCTCTGCCGTCATCGCAGGATACAGCGGTAGTGTCATCGCTGCCTCGTAATACGTCTCCGCCTTCGGGAAGTCGCCTTCTTTGAAACCGCGTGCCCTGTAGTAGGGCTGCAAATACACCGGGATGTAGTGGACGTTGACGCCTACGCCGCTCTCACGCATCGCATCGAACACCTCTGAGCGGTCCTGACCCTGTAGTTCGACCACGAACAGGTGGTATGCAGAGTGCACGTCCTCCGGAACCTGCTGCCAGCGAAGCGGCAGGCCCGCAAGAAGCTCTTTGTACCGCTCTGCCAGCTCGTTCCTGTGCGAGACGAACTCGTCGAGCCGCGTCATCTGACTCGCACCGAGCGCTGCCTGGATGTCGGTGATGCGGTAGTTGTATCCGAGTTCGATCTGCTGGTAGTACCAGGGGCCGTCCGGGCGGCGGTCCATCCTGCCGACGTCGCGAGTTATCCCGTGCGTCCTCAGTCGTCGCAGACGTTCGGCCAGGTCCTCATCGTTGGTCACGACCATGCCACCCTCACCGGTAGTCACGATCTTGACCGGGTGGAAGCTGAATACTGCAGCATCTGAGAACTCACACGAGCCGACCGGCTTACCCTGATACTTGCCGCCTATCGCATGGGAAGCATCTTCTAAGACCTTGAAGCCATATTCTTCGGCCAACTCCGCTATCCGCGCCATGTCACACGAAGCCCCGGCGAAGTGTACGGGGACGACGACCTTGGGCAGACGTCCACCGCTCTCACGTGCAGCAGAAAGCTTCTCCTCGAGTCCGTCTGCGCTCATGTTGTAGGTAAGAGGGTCTATGTCCACGAAGTCGACGTCGGCCCCGCAATAAAGAGCGCAGTTGGCCGAGGCCACGAACGTGTTCGGAGAAGTCCAGAGCACATCGCCCGGCCCGAGGTCCAG
>CAYWAF010000084.1:3930-6632 GCA_964456355.1 uncultured Eubacteriales bacterium
TCCACGTGCTCTTTGATGAGTCGGCGAAGGTCTTCTACGCTCAACCACTCGTCGTTGGTGCCGCTGCTGTAACGGAACCCCGGTTCGCACATCTTGCCACCGAACTCCTCCATGAACTCGTCGACGTCCCACAGCGGTGTGGAAGGTAGTATCACGTAGTAGTCGTCGAACTCGACGGTGGAGAGTGCGTCGGTCTCCGTGACCATCTCTTCGTGCAACTTCTCGCCGGGACGGATACCGACGGTCTCGATCTCACATTCAGGGCAGACGGCCTTGGCGACATCGGTGATGTGGTAGCTGGGGATCTTGGGCACGAAAATCTCTCCGCCCCACATATGTTCCAGTGCATAGAGTACGAGGTCTACACCCTCGTCCAGCGAGATGTTGAAGCGCGTCATACGCTCGTCGGTTATGGGGAGAACGCCCTCGGCCCTCTTCTGCAAGAAGAAGGGGATCACGCTGCCTCGGGAGCCCATCACGTTGCCGTAGCGAACAACGGAGAAACGGATGTCGTGAGGGCCTTTGAAGTTGTTGGCCGCCACGAACAGCTTGTCCGAGCACAGCTTCGTCGCACCGTAGAGGTTGATAGGGCCTGCCGCTTTGTCGGTCGAAAGAGCCACCACACGACGGACTTTTCGGTCTATGGCACATTCGATGACGTTCTGAGCGCCCAAGATGTTCGTCTTGATGGCCTCGAACGGGTTGTACTCCGCTACGGGCACATGCTTGAGAGCCGCAGCGTGCACGACGGTATCTATCCCCTCCATCGCCCGATACAGACGGTCTTTGTCACGCACGTCGCCGATGAAGTAGCGGATGGCAGGGTACTCGTCGTGCGAGAAGACCTGCGCCATCTCGAACTGCTTGAGTTCGTCGCGAGAGTAGATGACGAGACGGGTGACGTCCGGATAGGTTTCGAGTATGCGGCGGACGAACGCCTTGCCGAAAGAACCGGTGCCGCCTGTGACGAGGATGGACCTGCCGTTCAGCATCTTTGCCTCTCCTGTCGGATGCAGGACTTGCAACGAATTGAATCTTATCAGGAGAGTGCTTGTAGCACCCATCCCTTCGTTGTCAGGAGGAAGTGCGAAGAGGTCCTACGGCCCACGTCAGCCAGCCAACGGTGTCGCGCAGTTTCACAAACAACAAGCTCTGTTATTTCAGCGTTTGGAAGTTCGCCTCTCAATATAGAAACACGAGCTCATCGGCCCAGCCGACGCCCGTGCTATATATCAAGTATATCCACATGGCACTGACATGCAACTTCTCACGTTGACTCGAGCGCGTACCCTGATTGACAAAGTTAGCGCAAAACCTCTTGCGCTTAGCCCGACAAAGCTTCGATCGCCCGCTCCCTTCAGCCCCGTTGTCGTGTCCTCATGCAGCTCCCCCACCGGCAGACCGGGGAGGTCGAGAAGAAAGGAGCAGCGATGCTGGTGGAACTAAGCTCGTGGCGACCGCCAACGTGTCAGAGGGGTAAAATGCATACGATGTCCGACTCGTGGACTACCACAGATAGAGGAGAGACATGCTTCCCGAGAACCGCATCCCCACCCATCCCGGCGTCATCTTGAGCCAGGAGTTCCTCGTCCCGCTCGGGATCACCCAGGTGGCCTTCGCCAAGCATCTCGGAGTGCCCGTCCAGCGCATCAACGAACTCATACGCGGGAAGCGCGGCGTCGCCCCCGAGACGGCATGGCTGCTCTCGCAAGCCTTAGACACCACGCCGGAGTTCTGGATCAACCTGCAGACGGCCTACGACCTGGCGCGTACCAAGCCCGAGAAACCGGTCGAACGGCTGGCAAGAGCCGGCTGAACACATCCCACGACCGGCATCCACCCGCACTGCTATCCTCTATCCAGGACACCCGTCTCGTCGACCGTAGAAAGAAGGCCTGCGCTTGATAAACCTCATGCCTACGCGTCTTAACCAGCTCGAGTCGGCACTCGAGGGTCTTCGCGAGACCGGCATGCCACTCGTCCGTGCCATCGAGGATCAGTACTACCCCTCCGGGACCAACGACGATCCCGGCCTGTACCTCATCGTACCGTGGATAGCCCGCACCTTCGGACTCTCCGCACAGCAGGCCGCAGACGTCTTCTTCATCTCCCTGATCGCCATATCCACCATCGTCGGTCTACTCGGCCTGTGGTTCTGGACCAAGAAAACGACTACTCGCGTCTACGGTTCGCTGATCATTCTCGCAATGGCCTATGCGGCGTTCCGGATAGGCGATGTCTATCTGGTAGCATTCTGCGTTCCGGTCGCATTCGTCCCATGGCTCTTGCATGCAACGCGAGAGCGTGACGTGACTCGGAACCTCTTCATCGCACTTGCAACTTTAGGGCTCCTCGGGGGATGCGCGAATCTGATACGAGGACACTCCGCAACAGCAGTCATAATCTTCGCACTGGTTCTCATATTCAGCTGCAAGGAATCGAGCATCCTACGACGGGGAACCGCTGCAGCAGTCGTGATAGCAGGGCTGTTGGTGATCGATCTTGGTTTCTCGCAGATCGTGCACGCCCGGGATGCTTTCTTGGCCGAGCAACCGAACGCTTACACTGCAGAAAGACTGGGGCATCCCTTCTGGCATACCGCTTACATCGGTCTTGGCTATATCGACAACGAATTCGTCGCTGGGTACAGAGACCAAGTTGGATACGACAAAGCTGCCGAGGTGGATCCAGAAGTCAGAATG
>CAYWAF010000085.1:0-1778 GCA_964456355.1 uncultured Eubacteriales bacterium
GGGACGTACACCATAAGCATCGACTCCTACGAACCGGTCCCCGGTGACGTGCAGAAGAAGTTGGTCGAGGAGTACGAGGCGAAACGGGCCGAGGGCAACTGACGCCGAGCCGTTCCACAGATATCGAAAGAGGCCGACCCGGATGACGAGGTCGGCCTCTTCATATCCTGTGGCGCCCTCTGAAGGATTCGAACCTTCGGCCTTCTGCTCCGGAGGCAGACGCTCTATCCACTGAGCTAAGAGGGCTTGCCGTGACAGCGCCAACGCACAATATCATACCCGTGAGTGGGCACCAACAAGACTCGAGATGCTGCAGACATCGAGGCCCAGCACCAAGAAGCCGGTTCGTATATGCTTCAGAACGTATCCGGCATCAGAGGGGTCCACGTGCGTAAAGAACGCTGCCTTCTCATCATCAACCCTGCAGCGCGGCATGGCGAGACGGAGAAGCTCATCCCGGTGATCGAGCGTCTGCTCAAGAACCTTCCGCATGAGACGGTGTTGACGGAAGGGCCCGGAGACGCCCAGAGGATAGCCGCGAAAGCACGCCGCTACGAGAAAGTGGTGGCTGTCGGTGGTGACGGCACGGTCCACGAGGTCTTGAACGGCCTGATGAGCATAGCCGAGCCTTCGCGCCCGGCACTCGGACTCCTCCCCACGGGCTCCGGCAACGACACCTGCCGTACTCTCGGCATCTCATCCGACCTGTCGAAGGCCGCCCTGGAACTCGTCACCGGCACCCGTCGTCGCTTCGATGTGGGGATGTGCAACGGCGTCTACTTCAACAACAGTTTCGCCGCCGGCTTGGACGCCAAGGTCACTGCCAAAGCCGTGGAATACAAGACCACCACGAACCGTTCGGGGCTATGGTTGTATCTGACCGCTCTCTTGCATGTGCTCTTCAACGACCTGGGCAGCTTCGAGTTGCGGATATCCTTCGACGGTGGCGAGCCACAGACGTACGACACGCTGATCGTGGCCGTCACCAACGGTCCGACCTACGGTGGAGGTTTCCGCATAACGCCCGGTGCGGACCCTGCCGACGGACTCTTCGACGTATGCATGATCGACCCCATGCCGTTACCGGAGACCCTCGTGCGGTTGCCGGCGCTCGTCATAGGGAAGCACACGAAGATGAAGCCGATGCACATGAGTCGTCACTTCTCGGTCCTGATCGAGTCGGACATACCCGTGCCCGCCCAGATAGACGGAGAGGTCTTCTTGGACCACCGGTACGAGATATCCATGCTTGAAAGAGCGATGGAGTACATAGTGCCGGAAGAGGGGTGAAACGATGCCAGCGACCTCTCTGCTGACATGCGTGCTCGCATCATCAGCACTCTCCTACCTCATCGGTTCGATACCGTTCGCTTACATCATCGTGAAGCGTGTCACCGGGGAGGACGTGACCGCACACGGAAGCGGCAACGTCGGAGCCATGAACGTGCGACGCGCCACCGGCTCATGGGCCTGGTTCGTCGTAGGAGTCCTGGCAGACGCTTCGAAGGGCTTCTTCCCGGTCGCGCTCGCCAAGACGGCCTTGCTGACGATGCCTGCTCTGTTGCCGGTGCCCAACGGGGTCATCATGACTCGCTCGCAGGAGGTGATGGGAACGACCAGCCTCCTCGCTTATGCGGCCATGGCAGCACTGGCAGGAGCCGTCCTGGGGCACAACTACTCGATATGGATGGCATTGATGAAGCACTCTTTTTCCAGGACCGGCAAAGGGCTTGCGACCGGCGCCGGGGCACTCCTCGCCTACGATTGGAGATACTTCG
>CAYWAF010000085.1:1878-3920 GCA_964456355.1 uncultured Eubacteriales bacterium
CCGGACCGAGACGAGAAGGCAGACACGAGAGGCCGGGCTCTCGCCCGGCCTCTTCGACGTCGATGATGGGACTGTCGACGTCAGTCCATGGATATGGCTTCGCTGGGACAGGCATCGACACAGATGCCGCACTCGGTGCAATCATCCGGACGAGCCAGTACTGCGACATCCTCGAGGTCGTAGCAGCTCTCGGGGCACTCGTCCACGCAGATGCCGCAAGCCGTGCAAAGGTTTGAATCAACTACGGGAACCGACATGCTTGGATCCTTTCGCCAACCGTACCGATACGAAGACGGCGACAATGATAGCACGCGCGACCGATATGGTCTCACATCACTTTTGCGGCTATCTCGTCAGGACTCCAGAAGCAGAATGGGTACGTCCGGTCTTTCAAGATCGCCCCGGCGTCCTTCAGCGCTCGGAGGTGGACGAGTTCCGCTTCCAACCTCTCGCGGTATGGTGCGAACAGGGCTGCCATCTCCGAGTTGAGCCCGCGGATCGCCCGACCGAGCTCCTTCTTGTCAGCACCCGGGGCACTTATGGCTGAGACCAGCCGTGCCTTCTCCTCCGCCAAGACCGCCACCTCTTCGTAGCAGGAGCAGTCCTCCTTCGACAACACGCCCAACATCGCATCCGGATTGTGTTCGAGGCGATGGAGCATGTGCCTGACTCTGGCGATCTCCTCGTCCGGGTCGGAATGTTCGCCTATGGGAAGGTGCATGGTGAGCGATATCGCAGCGAAGACAGGAGGCTCGACTCCCAGGTAGCGCACGATGACAGCGTCGGTCACCCGGTCGTAACGCGACCCTCCGGCACCATGGATGAAGAAGTCGCTGGCGAACAGACGGAGGAACATCGTCAAGGTCAACGCCTTCGGAGCGATCACCTTGTCCGCGGCGAGAAGAGCGTCGAACACGGCCGAGGAGTCGCGAGGTGTCCTCACGGGATCCGGACCGCCGAGGTCGAGAAGCACGACCTCGCCTTCATGCTTGCAGCGAAGACTCCTTCTCGCACTCTCTGTCTGACACCAGAACGGGAGCTCCATCCAGCCGTCAGGCGTCACCGCAAGGTCGGGGAACGGTTGCGCTTCGGACCTTATCCCCATCGCCTCCCTATGGCGCCTCAACTCCACGTTGTGCACGTCGAGGAAGTACTCGGCATCCGTGACGATGTGGGCCACGAACATCCGGAAGCTGTCCGTCATGCACAGAGTGGACAGAGGAATCTCGAGGTAGGCGGTGCGGGCCTGTGACTCGTATCTCCTGCGTGCGAAGGTCAACGACTCTCCGAGCGTCGCAGTCTCCGGGAGAGCGGACTCCAACAGGCCACAGTATCTGCGGAAGTTCTCGGCTGCAGATGAGTGAGGCAGCGTCTCGAGAGATGTCGCCCCACCTTCACAGAACGTCCGCACATCAGCAGGTGATGGAGGTGGATGATACGCGAAGAACCCTTCCGGAGTCGCTCGTGCAAGCGTGTGGACGGAGACTTCGAGGTCAGGTGAGAAAGAAGGGGTCTTGACACCTACGGTCGTGAAGGAGTCCGTGTCCACGATCACGTTGATGCCGACCGCGTCGCATCTTCCCGCAAGACCGGCGAGTGCGAAGTTCTTCACCCATACGCCGGGATGACAGATGTCAGGCTGGTGTCCCGTGAGCACGAATGGGGCCGAGACGTCTGCCACGACGGTCTCCACCCCTATCCTCTCAGTGAAGGCAACGGCAAGAGAGAGCATCTGCAGGCGCACCTGCTCGCGGAAGTCGGCGAAAGGGACCCCTGCCACCCTGAACTCCCACTCATCGGAGTGCCGTCGGTTCTCCTCCAGAAGGTCGGGCCAAGCACCGAGGGACGGCTGGACAGCTGACTCGCCATGGCGTTCGGGGATGCTGAGTGGCTTGTCCGTCATGATGCACTCAGAACAGGTCTTCAGGCGTGCGGACCGATATCGGTTCCAGGACGAAGAACGGCTCCCCTGCCTCCACCCGAACCAGGGAGCCCCACATGCCCGCAGCAGCGATGACGGCATCCATGACCCCGCTGTTCGC
>CAYWAF010000085.1:4020-6443 GCA_964456355.1 uncultured Eubacteriales bacterium
CTCGCTTCGACCGTGTCGAAAAGATAGCGGTTGGGCTGAGAGAGCGTGCGTCGAACGGAAACCCCCAGGATCTCCGCGGCCCTCGCTGCTTCGGCCAGGCGCGTCTCCTTCGTTCCGGCAGGAGTGGGTTCGCCGTCGGTTATGTCCACGATGGCGACGGACAGCCCGCGACGCACCATCCCGGCCACGGTGCCGCCCATCCCGATCTCGACATCGTCGGGATGCGCTCCTATGCACATCACGTCTACCGTCATCCGCCCTCACCCAATGCTCTGTTCCACACGCGCATGTAGTATGCGAGACGGCGCTGCGGGTCGTCGAGGTCCTCGCCGAAGGAGCGGTCGCCCTCCAGGTAGATGCGCTCAACGGCTATCTCTCGGATCTCAAGGCTTGCCATGTACGCTTTCGCCCAGAGCTCCATCGGCATCCCGTATCCCGCCTCTTCGAACTCCATGCCTTTGAGCGCATCGAGCCGGTATGCCTTGAAGCCGCAGAAGGCGTCCGTCAGGCGCCATCCCGTGACACGGTTCACCTCCGCAGTGATGGTGTGGTTGACCTCCCGGCGCTCCTCCGGGACCTCACCCACCGCTCTGCTTCCCTCCAGATAACGGCTGCCTGAGACGATATCGACCCCCTCATCCAATGCTTCCAGGAACTCCATGATGTGGGCAGGCTCGTGCTGACCGTCGCAGTCCATGGTCACCAATCTGCTCACCCTCCTGGCCTCGGCAACGGCGAAACCCTCCGCAAGGGCACGACCGTACCCCATGTTGCGAGGATGGACGATGAGGATCACGTCGTCACGCGCCGAGAGTACGGCGTGCGTCCCGTCCGTGGACCCGTCGTCGACCACCAGCACCTCACCGTCGAAGCGGGCCCGGACCGCATCCAGAACGCTCGAGACCGTGGATGCCTCGTTGTACACGGGTAGCAGGACAGCGTCACTCATGAAGACACCCGTGGCCCATGGAGCGGATCAGCGAGCGTCGGTGGAAGAGCCTGTGTCCTTCGCAGGCTCCGCTTCGATGACCTCGTAGGAGGTATGCACCGTGGTCTGTGGCCCGAGCATCCCCCCGACCGAGCAATACTTCTCCTCGGAGAGTTCGATGGCCCTGGCGACCGCCTCAGGTTTGACACCGTATCCCGTGACACGGAAGTGTATGCGGATGTCCGTGTATATCTTGGGGTATTCGTCGAGGCGTTGGTCGGTTTCCACCTCTATCTCGAAAGCACGGACGTCTTGACGCTTCTTCTCCAGGATGGAGATGACGTCCATGCCCGTGCATCCGGCAAGCGCTTGCAAGAAGACCTTCATCGGGCGTACGCCCGTGTCCTCTCCTTTATGTTCGACTGCCGCATCCATGACGATGCTATGACCCGATTCGTCCCATGCGACGAACTGCCGTTTGCCTCCCCAACGTAGGGTGACGTCACTCATCGAATCCCTCCGATCCGCAAGAGGATGTCTTGAAGGACTTTACCCCTCAGAGCTTGCGCCCGACCATCTGGGCGAGCTCGCGCGGGTTCATCGCCTTGCTGACGGCCTCCTCGAAGGTGACCTTGCCCGCCTGCAGCAGCGTCTTCAGATGCTGGTCCAGGGTCTGCATGCCGAGAGAGGCACCGCCCTGGATGATGGTGGTCATCTGATGTGTCTTGCCCTCACGGATGAGGTTCTGTATCGCAGGTATTCCGAGCATTATCTCCATCGCGAGCACGCGGCTCCTGCCGTCGGTCGAGCGCAGGAGGACCTGCGAGAGCACGCCTTCGAGGGTGCCGGAGAGTTGCATCCTGACCTGTTGCTGCTGATGGGGAGGGAAGACGTCGATGATACGGTCGACCGTCGCCGGGCCACCGGTGGTGTGCAGGGTGGCCAGCACCAGATGTCCAGTCTCGGCCGCGGTTATCGCTGCAGAGATCGTCTCGAGGTCCCTCATCTCGCCCACCAGTATGACGTCCGGGTCCTGGCGCAGCACCCGTTTCAGAGCTGCAGCGAACGAGTGCGTGTCCTCTCCGATCTCACGCTGGTTGACATAGGCCATCTTGTTCTTGTGCATGAACTCGATGGGATCCTCGAGCGTGATGATGTGGAGCTTCTTGTGCTCGTTTATATGGTCGATCATCGCCGCGAGAGTGGTGGACTTACCGGAGCCGGTAGGTCCGGTCACCAGCACGAGCCCTCTTGGGCGTTCTGCGAGATAACGACAGACCTTCGGAAGACCCAGCTCATCGATGGTCGGGATCTTCAGCGGGATGACGCGGAAGACGGCGCCCATGGAGTTGCGCTGCTGGAAGACGTTCGCACGGAACCTGGAGACTCCCGGGATGCTGTATGCGAAGTCCAGCTCGAGTTCGGTCTCGAAGCGCTTCCTCTGCTCCTCGGAGAGGAGGTTCAAGATCATCTCCATCGTGTCTCGCGGAGCGAG
>CAYWAF010000086.1:0-6375 GCA_964456355.1 uncultured Eubacteriales bacterium
TCTGCGCCGGTCTCCTTCACCTGGGTCGGATGGTAGTTCACCCAAGGCTTCGTGCCGGTGTACTCGTGGTGACAGCTGTTGCAGAACGCTGCGGAGTGACACGTGGCACACGCGTCCCGGTTCAGTTTGTTGTTGGCGAACGCATCCGCGTGCTGCCCGCCGTCGTCCTTGCTGCCGAAGCCGGTCGGGTGCGGCATCTCGAGACCGTGACAGTTCATGCAGAACTTGGCCTCCGGCCCACCCTCACCGTGGCAGTACGTACAGCTCTCCGGAGAGTCATCGTATGCCTGCGGGTGCTTGGCAGGTGTCGAGAGTGCCGGACGATATGTCCAGCCGGCCACCTTGTGCGAGGCAGGTACGACGTTGCGTGCCGTATGGCAGTTCACGCAGAAGTTCTTGTCCTCGTGACACTTCTCGAAGCACCCGGTGGCACCATTCTCGTTGACCCGTCCACCGTGGACCTGGATCCAAGGCGTGCCGTCCACAGCACCTTCGTGGTGGCAGTCACTGCAGAGTTCCTTGAAGGTATGGCAGTTGGCACATACCGCAGGATTGTCGCGCCCCGTCTTGGCATGGAACTCTTTGAAGTCCTGCGGGTGCGGCATCTCGAGCACGTGACAGTCACGACAGAAAGCGTTCTTGTTAGGCATGCCGCCACCGTGACAGATCTCGCATGAGGTGGGCTGGGACTTGAAGCTGTCCGCGTGTACGCCGATCTCCTCAGCAGGCTTGCGGAGCCAATCCGCTGCCTTGTGAGATGCAGGGACGGGCTTGAGCTTGTTGTGGCATGCATAGCAGTAGTCCGGCTCATGGCAGCGGTCCAGACAACCGTCCGTGCCGTTGGCCACGACAGCCTGCGCGTGCTGGGTCTGCCATGCAACAGCCGGGTCGTATTCCCAATCGACGGACTCGCCATGGTGACAGTTGTCGCAGAAACCGGTCTCGTCAGGCTGATGGCAGAAGATGCACTTGTCCATCTTGGTCTGGACGACCTCGGGGTGCTCTTTCTCTATGACCTCCTGCGAGTGCGGCATCTCCATGCCGTGACAGTTGTCGCAGAAGGACTCTTTGTGGCAGGTGGTGCAGTAGAAGACCGCGTCGACGGGCTCGAGCTCCCACTCTCTCTCTTCGCCCTCTTCACCATCTTCGGCCTCTTCGGCCTCGGTGGTCTCCGGTTCGGCCGTAGGAGTGATCTCGACGGCTGCAGTGCTCTCCGCGCCCTCCTCGGCATAAGCCGAGCTCACGCCGAGCGATGCGCCCTCGTCACTCTCCGTGCCCTCTTCGGAGCCACCTTCTTCGGTATCCTCTTCCAAGCCCTCTTCCTCGGTGTCACCTTCATCGTGACCTGCCTCGGCGGCCTCGACGACCTCATGGGCCTCAAGTGCCAGCTCGGCGTGACCCTTGGGATAGAAGTCCGCTTCGAAGTGGTTCGGTGGCTTTAGCTCGAATCCCGGGGGATGGCAGGCCGAACATGCACCTGGCGCCACACCGTCAGGATCCTGGCTGTGGCAGCGGAAGCAGGCCGACATCTTCATGAAGTCGGGATGGCCCGGGTTCAGCTCACCTGTAGCAGGATCCACATTGATGAAGGTGATGTCGGTCTCGGGATGAGCCACCCTGTTGTGACACAAGGTGCAATGGACCGAGTTCTCTTCGTGGATCTCGTGGTCGATGATGATGCCCTCACTGGGCGTGATGTTGCGATTGTCGGAGTGGCACTGGGTACACTGCTTCGAGCCCATCTCCTCGGCATTCTGAGCCAAGTGCGATCCCTCGTTCAGCGGGATCTCGAACTTGTTCGAAACGGTGAGATAGAGCTCGCCCAGAGCCCCCATCTTGTGCCACACGAAAGTGAACGGGTCCGCGTTGACCGGCATGTGACACGCCATGCACGAAACCTTGTTGTGCGAAGACACGTCGTACGTTGCTATCGTGTCATCCTGGACTTTGTGACAGACCTCGGCACAGAACCAGTAACTCGAGGTCACCCCCAACGCAACGATCACCACGGCGGCCATCGCCAGGACCAGAACGCCTGTCCAGATGATGTACCGTGGTCTCTTGACCGGATCTTTGAACCCGGACAGCGAGATCTTCGGCATACCTCTCTCCTCATCCCGAAAACCGTACATGCGCTTGTGAAAACAGGCGCATACCCCATCTTCCCACTAACGATATCCGAACGTGGGCGCCTGCTCAACAGCGAAGAAGACACACGTGTTTCCCCGCCAATAGTTCCATTCGCCGTCGACCGCCGTTTCCCTACGTAACTTCATGGAGTAGAACGCAAAGTCAGCAGCAAAGAGACCTCGACTGGAGCGCCCAACGGCAGTGCCGTCACACCCACGGCTTCCCGGGCATGTCTACCGGGATCACCGAAGGCGGCCAGGAGGACCTCACTGGCACCGTTGATGACGGACGACTGTTCTGTGAAATCCGCAGCCGAAGAGACGTAGCCGACGAGCTTGATGACGCGCTCGACCTCATCCAGGTCACAGACCGTGGATGCAGCAGCAAGGGCGTTGAGGGCGCACTGGGCGGCACAGTCCGTGGCAAGGTCTACGGAGACGACGTCGGGAACAGTGCCGGTGGTGATGAGTGTGCCGTTCTTGAAGGGTATCTGCCCTGCAGTATGGACCGCCCTGTCCGCAAGGACCGCAGGCAGGTATCGCCCGACAGCGTCAGGAGACTCGGGAAGCAAGAACCCGGCATCCAGAAGGCGTTTGGCGACCCGGCCCACCCGGTATCACCACCTATTTTTCCAGTAGCGTATCGGCAAGGTTGTTGAGATCCGTGATCGCTGCCGCTATCTGCCTGGAGGTCTCAGCGGCTTGCTGGCTGACCTGCGCGACCTCTTTCATGGACAGGACCACTTGGTCAGACGCGGTCCTCTGCTGCTGGGTGGCGATGGATATCTGTTTGGCGGCATCGGTGGTCTCTTCGACTTGCTGCACTATCTTGTCGAGCGACTCCGCGGTACTGAGGGCGAGTCCCTTGCCTTCTTCGACCTTCTTGGCAGCCCGCTCAGTGGACATGATGAGCTGCGAGGCGGATGTCTGGATCTCGCGGACCACTCGGCCTATCTCCTGGGTGGACTCGGTCACCGAGTCGGCGAGTTTGCGGATCTCTTCGGCCACCACCGCGAAGCCTTTGCCCGCCTCGCCGGCGCGCGCGGCCTCTATCGCCGCGTTCAAAGCCAAGATCTTGGTCTGTTCCGCGATGTCGTCGATGATGACGAGCACGCGTCCGATCTCCTGGCTGCGCTCGCCGAGCGTCAGTATCCTGTCCGATGACTGCTGGGTGGAGACGCGTATCTCCTCGATGCCCTCGGATGTGTCGGCCACCGCTTGCATGCCTTCTTCGGCGCTGGCCAGCGTCCTTTCAGCCACCGCGACCACCGCAGAGGAGTTCTCTGCTATCTGCTTGGAGGTCTGAGCAAGTTCCTCGACGGTGGCGGAGGTCTCGGTGACCGCAGCGGCCTGTTCGGCAGCGCCGGAGGCCTGCTCTTCGGTGGCCGCCAGAACCTCGGCCGTCAAAGCGCGCATGTCGTTGTTCACCGACTTCACGGCTTCCAGTCGCTTGTGGAGACGGTCGAGGAGAGCCAGGAGCTCCGTTGCCGGATCAGCTCCTTCCTCGACATCGGCCATGGTGAAGCCGAAATCCTGGCGAGCGGACCTCGCCATCTGCCTGATCCGCCCCTCACTGGCAGCCATCGCGACGACGGTCTCGAGTAGTCCGATGATTGCTCCTCCGACTATGCACAACAGCCAGAAAGCGAACCACGAAGTGGAGGATTTGGGCTCGGTGAAAAGATGTGCTATTAGAGGGAACATCGCTCCTACAGCGACGCCGAAAACGAGCGAGACGACATAGAACTTCCGATAGGCCTTGTTGACCTTCAAGAAACGAGACAATGTGTCCCCCCTATGAAGAAACGCCGATAACGACCTTCGTCATACTACCAGCCAGACGGCGTCGAGAGCCAGAGCAGAGAGCATTTTCGGCTTGCAGCATTATACCCCGAAGGGTATACTGACCGCGTTTCGACCATCCCGTGTCACCATAGAGAACATAGAGGAATAGGGGATGTAGGAATTGCAGACCATATATATCAACAGCGCCTTATGTGTAGACTGTGAAAGGTATTCGGAGTGTCCTGTGGCATCGGCATGCCTGATGGGAGCCATCGTTCCCATCAACAACGGGGACGATCCGGACGCCAAAGGGTATGAAGTCATCGAAGAGATGTGTCAGGGATGCCTTCTCTGCGCACGCATGTGTCCCAAGGGCGCAGTGAGGATAAAGGTAGGTTAGGGGCTTGCCGGACATGACCACGAACAGCCAGGTCTCGGTGGAGGTGTTCGACTTCCCGTCTGAGACCGGATGTTATAGCGGGGGTTGAGGCCCCTCATGGTCTCCGGAGGAGATCACCGCGATCATCCGTCAAGAGATGGAGCGCCGGTACGGTGATTCCGCCAGCATCACCTACCTCGACGTGACGAATCAGGGAGTCCGTAAAGAGTACGCCACGCTCATAGGAGAGATAGACGAGCGAGGGCTGCTCTACCCCGTGACGGTGATAGACGGCGTACCGGTCTACGACGGTGCCGTCTCCTATCCCGCTATCCTGAGAGCGGTCCACAACCGACTGGAAGCAGCGAACCAACCCGGATGATGGCTGGATGACCTGCGTCCGACCCGCTGCAAGCGTGCAGGTGACGGACGGACATGGTCGTTCAACGCGATGACGCCAACTTGTCCAAGAACATCCCCAGAAGCCCTTTGGACATGAAGGTGTCCCATGCGGAGGCACCTGCCACTGCGGGGAGTGTCAAGTCGTACCTGTCGCGCAACGCCGGATCGCTGAGCACTCTGTAAGCTTCGTTTATGCGCTGCATCTTCCTGGTCGCCTCTGCTCGCTTGGAGGGCCTCACCACATCAGGATGGTATTTGAGGCACAGCGCGCGATACGCCTTCTCGATGACCTCGGGCTCTGCATCTCGAGACACCTGCAAGACACGGTAGTGGTCCACGCTGTCCTCCCCCACTGTCTCCTAATGCTTGGTACAGGTCTCTTTGGGCACGAGTACAGGATCCAGGTACATCTCCACAGGATGCGGACAACGCTTGTTGGCGAGTTGCATAGAGTCCGGGCATATGCTCACCAGCACAGGCTCTCCTCCGCTATCGGATATGACGCCCGGAGTCGATCCTCCTCCCGGGGTGGGAGTTATCGGTGAACGTTGCTGCGCAACGGCGCCAGCCATGAACTTCTGCCATATCCGGGCAGGATAGCTGCCCCCTGTGACCTTCACTCCTCTGACGTCCGTCATCTCCACCTGACCTTCAGGGTACCCCACCCACACGGCGCAAGCGAGATTCTCAGCGAACCCCACGAACCATGCGTCCCTGTACTCCTGGGTCGTGCCGGTCTTGCCTGCGACCCACACCCCGGGGATCTTGGCAGCCGCACCCGTGCCGGACTCGACGACATCATGAAGCATGAGTGAGGTCTGGACGGCGACGGACTCGTTGATCGCCCTCCTGGAGGCACGTTCCGGCTCGAAGACCACCTCGCCTTCGGAGTCCTCCACTCTGATTATGGCGTTGGGCTCCGTATGTATCCCTTTAGATGCGATGGTGCCGTACGCCGAAGCCATCTCCAGAGGAGTGACGCCTTTGGAAAGACCCCCCAACGCTATGGCCGGATTCGGTTCGAGAGGGGTCTCGATGCCCATCTTCTTCGCAGTGCGGACCACGTCCTCGGGACCGACCAGCATCATCAACCGGGCGTAGACGGCGTTCACCGACCACGTCGTGGCAGCCCGCAACGTGAGCGTGGCCGCCGTGAACTGTCCTTCGTAGTTCTCGACCTTCCACACGCCGTCTTTGACCTGGACCGTATAGGGTGAGGCAGAGAAAGTCTGCTCCGGACGTATGCCCTCCTCCAGCGCGCGCACCAACACGAATGGCTTGAAGGCCGAGCCCGGCTGACGCCTGGCCTGGGTCGCGAGATTGAACTGGTTGGCCTGGAAGTCCCGACCTCCTACCATCGCCACTATGTCGCCGGTCTCGTGGTCCACCGCCACCAAGGCCACCTCGGGGTCGGTGTCGTCCGGAAGAAAGGTGCGTGCTGCTTGCTCGGCCATCTTCTGCAGCTCCGGATCGAGCGTGGTGTAGACGTGCAGTCCGCCGCGGTATACGGCATCCGCCCCCAACTGCTCCGTGAGAAGACGCCTGACGTACTCCACGAAGTACGGAGCGGTGTCGGCGACAGAACTCGGGGAGGAGACGATGACGGAACTCCCGACAGCTTCGTTCCGTTCTGTGGTGGTTATGTAGCCCTGCTCCTGCATGGCCTCGAGCACGTGGTTG
>CAYWAF010000087.1:0-2185 GCA_964456355.1 uncultured Eubacteriales bacterium
TGCTATGATATAGGCATGGATTCGCAGCCTACACTCACTATCCGCGAGGCGGCAGAACGTCTCGGCGTTACCGACCGCACGCTCCGCAACTGGATCGCGACGGGCAGGATCGACGCCGTCGTACTCTCAGAACGCGTGAGACGGATCCCGCTCGCAGAGGTCGAGCGACTGGAGCGTGAGGCCGTCCTGCGCCGCCGCCCCGACCTCTCCTCGGTGCTCTGGGACGTGGACCAGGCGAGTCTGGACGAACGCAAGCACGCTCGCTTCATCATCGCTCGGGTGCTGGAAGCCGGTCGTCCCGAACAGCTCGCTTGGATCTTCGAGCACTACGGCGACGAGGCGGTGGCCGAGGTGATACGAGACGGACGCTTACTCTCCCCACGGACTGCACGCGCTTGGCAGGCGTTGCTTGCAGACAGGGAGAGGAGGTCAGCATGACCGCTCTGCACGAGGAGGTGCTGACCGAGGAGACCGAGCGCATCTTCCGCGAACTAGGCACTCTCGACGAGCTTTCTTCCTTCTATCTCGCGGGGGGCACCGGCGCAGCTCTCCAACTCGGGCACAGGCGCTCCCAAGACCTCGACCTGTTCACCGAGAGACCATGGCAGTGGGAGGGGGTCGTGCGAGCGCTCTCCTCCGTGGGCGAGACGGTCGTGAATCGCCAGGAGCCGGACACTTTCGTCGGGACAGTCGGCGGGGTGAGGGTGAGCCTTTTCCACTACCCATACGTCCTCCTGGAACCACCGGTGCCGACTCCGTGGCAGATACCGGTGGCAGACCTGCTCGATATCGGCTGCATGAAGCTCGTGGCGATCGCGCAGAGGGGCTCGAGGAAGGACTTCATAGACCTGTACTATCTGGGTGAGGCCGGCTATACGATCCGCGAACTCATCGCCGCACTACCTCGCAAGATGCCTGGGGTGAGCCACAACGTCGTGCACATCTTGCGCTCCCTGGCCTACTTCGACGATGCCGAGCAGGAGCCGGAACCTGTCATGCTGGTTCCGTACGAGTGGGATGATGTGCGAAGGTATTCGTTGAACGAGGCCCAGGCCTTACTCGACGAGATCTTGGGAGAGGGGACGTGATGCGGCTCATAATCGTCGTCGGCGCCAGGCCGAACTTCATCAAGGTGGGCCCGCTCATGCCTGCACTCGCCGAGGCGGGTCACGAGGCGGATCTGGTACACACCGGTCAGCATTACGACGACATGATGTCCGACGTCTTCTTCGAGGACCTCGCCATACCGGAGCCGCGCTGGCATCTCGGGGTGGGCTCGGGCACGCATGCGGTTCAGACCGGCACCGCGATGATCCGGCTCGAAGAACTCTTCGAAGAGCAGACGCCGGACGGCGTCATGGTCGTCGGCGACGTGAACTCCACGCTCGCAGGCGCTCTTGCGGCGGCCAAGCTCGGCATCCCCGTCATCCATCTGGAGGCGGGCTTGCGCTCCTTCGACATGTCCATGCCCGAAGAGATAAACCGCCTGGTCACGGACCAACTCGCATCGCTGCTGCTCACACCGACGCGCGAGGCGGGCGAGAACCTGGAGCGCGAGGGCATCCTCTCCGAGCGCGTGGCCTTCGTCGGCAACATCATGGCCGAGTCCCTGCTCGCACACGAATCGGTCGCGCGTTCGCGCAACGCTTGCGAGCGCTTCGGGCTCGAGCCCGGTCACTACATCCTCGCCACGATCCATCGTCCCGAGAACACCGACCATCCGGAGCGCCTGGACGCCATCGTGCAGGCGTTCTCCCAGGCACCACTACCGGTGCTGCTTCCTGCACACCCCCGCACGCGTCCTTTGCTCGAGGAGAGGCGCGAGGCGTCGGCGGTCGGCGTCGAGGACGAGAGCGCTCTGCTGCTCACCGACCCGGTCGGTTACCTCGACATGCTCTCGCTCCAGGCCGATGCCGCCGCGATAGTCACCGACTCGGGTGGGGTGCAGGAGGAGTCGTGCATGCTCGGCGTGCCCTGCGTGACCGTGAGGCGCAACACCGAGCGCGGGATCACCGTCGCACTCGGCGCCAACCGGCTCGTGGCAGCGGAGCGCGAAGCCATCCTGGCCGGTCTTGCCGAGGCACTGGGTTCTGCCCGCGACTGGGAGCGTCCTGAGCGCTGGGATGCGGAGGTCTCGCGTCGCGTGGTCGAATCTCTTGGCGGCAGCATCCTGCCGCTTTCGGGT
>CAYWAF010000087.1:2285-6342 GCA_964456355.1 uncultured Eubacteriales bacterium
CTTCGACATCGATATTGATGTAATCTGGGAAGTTGTTGTTCGCGACATACCGGCGCTATACGACCAGATAGAACGGATACTTGAAGATATGTCAGGGGAGGACGACGCATGAAGGCGATAATCCCGGCCGCAGGTCTTGGCACACGCTTCTTGCCTGTGACCAAGTCCCAGCCCAAAGAGATGCTGCCTGTGGTGGACAAGCCATGCATCCAGTACGTCGTGGAGGAGGCGGCAGCTGCAGGCGCCGATGACATCCTCATAATCACAGGACGCGGCAAGCGTGCCATCGAGGACCACTTCGACCGTTCCATCGAACTGGAGGAGTTGCTCGAGCGTTCGGGCAACACCGCCAAACTGCGCGAGATCCGCAACATCTCCGAGATAGCCAACGTCTTCTACGTCCGTCAGAAACGCCCCAAGGGTCTGGGTCATGCCGTCATGGCTGGTGCCGCCTTCACGTCGAACGACCCGTTCTATGTCCTTCTGGGCGACGTGATAGTTCCGGACAACAGTTGCCTGCCCAAACTCCTGGAGGTCTACGAGAAGTACGACAGCTCCGTCATCGCGGTCACGCCTGTGCCCCAGGAGTACGTCTCCCGCTATGGCGTCATCGCCGGGCGTGAGGTTGAGCCGGGTGTGTGGGAGGTCTCCGACTTGGTCGAGAAGCCGCCGGCCAACGAGGCGCCCAGCAACCTGGCCATCTTCGGACGATACCTGCTCACCCCGAAACTCATGGAGATCCTGCCGAAGACACAGCCCGGCCGCGGGGGCGAGATACAACTCACAGACGCCCTCAAGGACCTCCTTACCGAAGAAGAGGTGCACGCCGTCACCATCGACTGCAACGGCTATGACACGGGCAACATCCTGTCATGGCTGGAGGCCAACGTGGCGCTCGCGCTGGATACCGAAGAGTTCGGCCCTGCCCTGCGCGATGCGCTCGAGGAGTTGCTCGGTCAGTGACGACGGGAGTGTGACGATAGATGGCATTGCTTGATTTCGAGACCGCCTGGGCCGAGCAGGAGGACTTGGACGCCCTGCTGGCCGAAAAAGAGGCCCTGGTCGCCGAGATATACTGGCCCAACGATACCCGCGGCTTCGCCACCATCATCAAGGCGTATGCGGGCTATCCGTTGGACAAGCCGCTGTACGGCATGCTGCCTCCCGACATCTACCTCACTGCTGACGAAAAGGTACCTCCGATAGAGCCCGGGATGAAGTTCCCGGTCATCTTCACCTACCCGGACTACACGGACAAGCCGTGGCGACGCAGTAAGATGTTGACCATCCCGATAGCGTCTCCCTTTCTCTACGCACTGGCGATAATGCACATGGACGGCGTGCTCAGACGCGATGTGGAAAGAGAGGGGACGGTCTTCTTCCTGGCACCCTCCGACAAGAGGGTGGACATCGAGGCTCCGCTCGATGAGATCGCCGAGAGGCTCTCAGCGCTTCCCGACTCCATGCAACCGGTGACGTTGTGCATCGGTTGGCACGACTACGAGAAGGGGCGTCACAAGCCGTTCGAAGAGCGGGGGATGAGGATCGTGAGCGCCGGACGGCTCGGCGACAAGCAGTCCATCTTCCGCCTCGTGCACATACTCTCCGCCTTCAAGTACGCGTGCGGCAACGATTTGAACGCCTACACTTTCTACGCGACGGCCGTGGGCGTGCCCTTCTTCATCCTGGACACTCCGCTCGAGGTGAAGGCCGAGGAAGGATTCGAGCGACCGGAGCCCAGCGAGGAACTCGCAGCGGAACTGGACAGGGTCCGGAAGATGTTCGCCGAGCCGACCATGGGGGTCTCGGAGGAGAAACTCCAGGTCGCCGACCGTTTCCTGAGGGCGGATGCCCTCAAGGCTCCCGACTCGCTCCTTGCAGACCTGCTCTATGCCGAGAAGATCACCAAGAAGCGGGTGCCGGATCTCAACGAGAACCTCAGGTTCAAGGGCATCGAGGTCAAGACTCCGCCGAACGGCGACAGTCCCGATGAGGAGGACGAGGACGCCGAGGGTGCCGAGGGCGAGGGTGAGGGTGCCGAGAGCGAGGACACTTAGAGTAAGACGCTCGGTGTCAGCGGCTAGGCGAGCGATCAACGATCTTCGTCGTGTGGGCCGCCAGCGAATCCTCGGACGTCACGCACGAGATACAGTGGCCTAGCGCGCACTTCTGTATATATACGTCCAATGTACTCGCCGAGTATGCCCATTGTGACCAGCTGAACTCCTGCAGTCAGAAGAACGAGTATCGCAAGGGATGTCCAGCCTTGCACGACGGCTATGGCTCCGGTAAGTCGCAGGATTACGAGGAGAATCACTGCAACGAATGCACCCGTGGAGGTAAGGATGCCGAGCCATGTCGCTATCCTCAGCGGGCGAAGTGAGAAAGCCATGATGCCATCGGCTGCGAAGACGATCATCTTCTTCAGTGGGTATTTCGTCTCTCCTGCGAAGCGTGGCTCGCGAGTGAAGGTGACGCTGTCCGTCTCGTAACCTATCCATGCGACCATACCGCGCACAAAACGGTGATGTTCCGGCATAGATATCAGGGCTTCCACTGTCCGACGGCTCATCAAGCGGAAGTCGCCTGCATCCAAGGGGATGTCGACGTCGGCAAGTGCTCGCAGCATCCTGTAGAAGGCAGAGGCCGACAATTTCTTGAATACAGTCTCACCCTCCCGCATGGTCCTGATCGCATATACGATGTCGGCGCCATCACGCCACTTCTCGATCATTTCAGCTATGAGTTCCGGTGGATCCTGAAGGTCTGCATCTATGACTGTCACCGTGTCTCCGGTTGCGTATTCCATACCCGCGCTGATAGCAATCTGGTGGCCGAAGTTCCTGCTGAACCTGACCAGACGTACCGCGTTGTCCGACTCTGCGATAGTCACCAACTTGTCCCACGAGGTGTCTTTGCTTCCGTCATCGACATAGACTATCTCGTAGTCTTCCCCCATCTCTCGCATGGCTGCTGAGCAACGAGCATGGAACTGTTCGATGCCCTCCTCTTCGTTGAAGACCGGCACCACGACGGAGTGCAGTTCTCTGTTGCTCAAGTACGGTCACCTTCTTCAGGTTTGATCGATCTTATGGGGCGTGAATGCCGAGAGTGCTCCTCCTCGACCCATTTGTGATGCCCGACTACTAGCATAACCGAGAGATAGTAAGTTTCATCCACGTGTTCGTGTCTTCTGAGAGGATGGGATTCTTGTAAAGCCGTCGTGGTGATGATCGATAGCTGTTACCATCATCGACCTGCTCGCCACGTCAATCCATCGGTAAGGCTCAATGTATAGTATTCATGAGCAGAGGAGGATCGGAAGGTATTGAAAGCACAGCACCCCGGTAAGCCACAGCAGGTGTTGCGATTCGTCATCGTGGGCGTATCGAACACGTTGATCGACTTTCTGATCTTCAATCTGTTGGTGGCGTTCACAACGATCCTGCCGGTCCCCGCAAGCGTCATATCCTACTCGGTCGGTCTGCTCAACTCATTCATCTGGAATCGCACTTGGACGTTTAAGCATGGGACTCGTAGAGGACTGCAGAGTGAATTCCCGCGGTTCGTGGTCGTCAACTTGATAGGGCTCGCTGTCAACGCAATAGTGCTCTGGGCTGTGCTGTGGTTGGCGACCTCAGTAGGCGTCGAGGAGACTTTACCGCAGTTCGTCATACTCAATGGTGCGAAGGTGATAGCGCTTGCGGCTTCGATGGTATGGAACTTCATCAGTATGCGGGAATGGGTGTGGCCTCATAGGCAGGCGGTCTAGACGATCAGGTCTGTACAGATCTTTTGTGGAGCCACCAATCTCTTGCTGTGTCCCATGAGTAGTCCACAGCCACGACTGCGAACAACACGGCGAATGTATAGAACCCGAGAAGGTAGTCTCTGCGTGGAATCGCGACAAGTCCTGGTAGGGTCTCGAAAAGTATCGCAGGGATGAAAGCGAACAACAGGTATCTGGGCGGTCGCTTGAACAGTAGTGCTATGAGGCCGATGTTGAAGAAGATGAAGAAGTCGCGCAGGAGAACCAGCACCTTGACTGCGTAGACAT
>CAYWAF010000088.1:0-6209 GCA_964456355.1 uncultured Eubacteriales bacterium
GCATGCCCTTTCTGTTATGTGGACCAGTTCAGGTTCGACAAGCTCAGGCGTGAGATGGACGTGGAGATGGTGTTGGTCCCCTTCGAGTTGCGTCCGGACATGCCCGAGGAGGGCTATCCCATCAGCGAACTCGAGGCCATCGGCTCTTCTGACAGGGTGGAAGAGCACCTGAGGCGCATAGCGGAGAAAGACGGCTTCCCCATGCAGAACCCTCCCTTCATCCCGAACACCCACAAGGCCATGGTCTTGGGCGAGATGGGCAGAGACCTCGGACCCGAGAAGCATCGGGCCATGCATCATGCTCTGTTCGGGGCCTATTTCGGAGAAGGGCTGGACATAGGGGACGAAGAGGTGCTGCTGGACATCGCGGAGCGTCACGACTTCGACCGCGAAGACGTCAGGGCGGCATGGAGCAGCGCCATCTATGACGAGCGCCTGCGTCAGTTCCGCGACTTCGGCATCAGTCTGGGTGTGGATGCGACCCCGGCGGCGCTCATATGCAACGAGCTCTTCATCGGCTCACGTCCGTACAAGGTGTTCCAGGACGCACTGGAGAAGTGCATGGTCACTCCTGACAACGTCGAGGAGAGGGCTGCAGAAGGCCAGTGAGCCTTTGGCACTCGTACCGTTTCTACTGTGCTTTTATCGTGATGCAAGCGGCAGAACGCCGCGCAAAGGGGTAGAATTGCCGTCGGTGTCGAAGGGCGGCACCAGTGACGTACGCATCCGCTCGCCGATCGATGGGAGAGTCATACGCATGAGGCCGTGCGTCATCATTCCGACGTTCTGGACGAAAAGCAAAGGTCGCAGCAGCGAGGACAGTCTCCTCGCCGTCTACGACCATCCCACGCCGGTGGACCGTGACGGCACGCTGCCTGATTGCTTGCGGTCGTTGGAAGACGTCCACGGGCTGGGGCGCGTGGTGCTGATAGTGGCGACCACCGATCCCTCCATCGAGCATGCGGCTGAAGACCGCGTGCGCAAGATACTCGCGGATTTTCCGGGCATCGACGCGCTGGTCTTCGGTCCGGCCGAGATGGGCTCTCTGCACAGAAGGCTCGAGCAGGTCGAGTTCGCCGACATGATAAGAGGCGTGAATCTGGTCGGCTATGGTGCGGCGCGCAACGTCGGCCTGATCGCGGCTGCAGTGCTGGGCGCCGAGAGCGTGGTCTTCCTGGACGATGACCAGATCATCACGGACAGGGACTTCTTGTACACCGCCATGGAGGGCCTGGGCATGAAGTTGGACGACGGGCGTGCAGTCCTGGCGAAGACGGGCTACTACACCGACCTCGAGGGCAGGTACCAACGACATGTGGAGCCGAGCTTCGCAGATGTCTTCTGGCGCCAGGAGGACGCTTACAACGCCGCTCTCGCCATCGTGGACGCTCCGCCGCGGATCTCCGTCTCGCCTCTGGCCTTCGGCGGTTGCCTTGCGTTGCACAGCTACATGTATGCGGCGGTGCCTTTCGACCCCTGGGTCATGCGTGGAGAAGACATGGACTACGTCATCAACGTGCGCATGCATGGCGGCGATGTCTTCCTGGACGGCGCATGGTCCGTGGTGCACAAGCCTCCGGGGGCTTCCAGCGAGGCGCTCCGCTTCAGGCAGGACGTCTACAGGTTCATCTATGAGCATCGGAAGCTGGAGTTCGCCAAGTCGCAGGTAGATCTGAGGCAGGTCTCCCCCGAATCGCTCATGCCGTATCCCGGCCCGTTCATAGACTCCTCGATCGCCTGGAGGGCGAGGGTCACCGCACTCCTGCGCGCCCTCGACCGCAAAGAGAAGGGCCTGTACTTCTCGATAGCCCGCAAAGCAGTGGCAGAGGCCGGGCGCTACGCTCTCGAGAACTGCCAGAACTACTTCGACTTCCAGAGGCGCTGGCCGATGCTCATGGACCGCGTATGGGCCGACGAGCCCCTAAGGTCGCTTTTCACAGGCGAGCGTCGCATAGACCGCTCCGCCATAACCGGTCGCTTCCCGATGCAGTCCGGCGACTGAGTCACCGTGTCCGACCTTCTCCTCGCAGCGCTCATCGGCATGGGAGCAGGTCTGCTCTCAGGGATGTTCGGTGTCGGCGGAGGCGTGCTCACGACTCCTGCCATACGCCTTCTGCTGGACACGCCTGCGCTGGTCTCGGTCGGCACGCCACTGCCGGTCATAATCCCTACTGCAGTGGCGGGCGCCTGGTCCCATCTCAAGCTCGGATCGGCCGACTTGCGCACGGGATTGCTCGTAGGGGCGTTCGGGGCGGTCGCGACCGTTCCGGGCGCGTACCTCAGCGACCTCGTCGGCGGCAGCGTGGTGATGATGGTCACGGCCGCTCTCATCGCATACATGGCCTTCGACATATTGAGGGAGACGTACGGTCGTGGCGAACGTCGTGAGGCCACCTTCGTGCGACACAAGGAGCATCGCCTCACGGGATTGGTGGTGCTCGGGCTGGCGACAGGGCTTTACTCCGGCTTCCTCGGACTCGGAGGTGGCTTCATCCTGGTCCCCATGCTCGTCAGGTTCTTCGGGATGCCCATCAAGAAAGCGATCGGGACGAGTCTCATCGCCATAGCCGTCCTAGCGGTCCCCGGTTCCGTCGTGCACTTGATGCTGGGGCATGTGGATGTCGGGCTGGCCCTGGGCCTCATGGTGGGCGTGGTCCCGGGCGCCGTCATAGGCGCCAGGCTCACCGCTCTTGCTGATGAGAAGCTGCTCAAGACAGGTTTCGCGCTGCTTCTGGTCATAGCGGGGGTGGCGCTCTTCTTGAACGAGTCGGGGATAGTCTGCCTGTGATGTCCGGAAGCGTGAACATCGCCGGCGAGGAGGATGCGGACAGGCTCTGGCCGACGGTCAAGGCGGCCCACGTCTTCCGCGACCGCGCGGAGTACGAACGCTTCCGTGCCACGGCCCCGTGGCGCGTGGTGGTGGGGCCGGACGGCACCGCGGCGCTCCTGGAGCGCTGGCGCGACCATCTCGACCTTCTCGCGATACGCATGTTGTGGGCGCCGCCCTCCAAGCTCCCGACCGTCGTTCGTGGTATCGAGGACATCGCTCGCGAGCAGGGTTTCTCGGCTCTTCTGAGTCCGCTTCTGGCGGAGAGCGTGCTCCCGCCGTATCTTGCAGCCGGTTTCAAGGAGGCCCATAGGATCGTCCTGTTGAGGGCAGAAGCAGGGCGTTTCGACGAAGGTCCCGGGATGACCCCCGCAGGCATCTCGACAAGACTGGCGCTACCGGATGACATGGGGCCACTAGCGGAGTTGGACCATGACTGTTTCGACGAGTTCTGGAGATACGAGCCGCATCGCATGGCCGAGCGCCTGAGCGTCGGGAGGACGATGGTCGCGGAGTCGGACGGCATGCTCGTCGGCTATACTCATGCCACCATCGACCGGGGCAACGGCAGCATAGGCCGCCTCGCGGTCCTTGGGACGATGCGCCGCCGCGGGATCGGCACTGCGCTCCTCTCGGGCATCATGCGCTTCCTGATCGCCTCCGGAGCGGACGTGGTGAGTCTGTGCACGCAGGAAGAGAACGCTGCTTCGCGGGCGCTGTATGCGCGTGTCGGCCTGAGGGAGATGCCGGAAAGGCTCGTCCTCCTCACCAAGCAGGTGGAGAGGGTGGATGGATGAGGAAGATGTGAAGGGAGGCGAGAGGCCATGATAAGCACTCCCAGGCAGAGGATAATCTTCGACTCGCTGCTGTTGTTCACCGTGACGGTCCTCGCCGTGGTCACGGGGTACGTCCTCGTCGTGAGCGACGCTCCGAGATGGATACTCCTCTCCTCCCTCACCGGCCTGGCCGTGGTCGCCGTGGGTAGCGTCATCGCGCGCTTCGTGACCCGTCCGGACCACCTCCGGGCCATACAGTCCGAGCAGATCCTCTCGATCGCCAACGAGAGTCTCGCTTACCTGCGGCGCGGTCTGGACTACGAGACCGCCGAAGAGGTCTGCAGGATCATCCTGAAGGAGGCCGAGCTGGCCGCCGTGGCCATCACAGACACCGAGCGGATACTGGGCTTCGCGGGCATAGGGGAGGGCCACCACTTCCCGGGTGGGCCTATCCTGACCCGGGCCACGCGTGAGACCTTGCGCGACAAAGAGCATCGGATCCTGCCGACCAAGGAGGAGATCGGTTGTTCGGAGCCGGACTGCATGCTCAAGGCCGCCATCGTGGTGCCGCTCGTGCAGCGCGACAAGGCAGTCGGCACGTTGAAGTTCTACTACACGACGCCGCGCATGCTCAACGAGACCCAGATAGCGATGGCCGAAGGCCTCGCTCAGCTCCTGTCCACCCAACTCGAACTCGCCGAGTTGGACAGGCAGACCCAGCTCGCCACGCGCATGGAGCTGAAGGCCCTCCAGGCCCAGATAAACCCGCATTTCCTGTTCAACACGATAAACACCATCGCGATGCTCATCAGGACGGACCCGGAGCAAGCGCGCATCCTGTTGCGCGAGTTCGCTTCCTTCTACCGCATGACCCTCGAGGTCGGTGACCATCCAATAACGCTGGGTCGGGAGTTCGAGTATGTGCGCTCCTACCTCATGTTCGAACGCGCCCGCTTCGGCCAGAGGATCCGCGTGACCGAAGAACTCTCGCCGGAGGTCGTGGACGTGGAAGTCCCCGCCTTCGTGGTCCAGCCCATAGTGGAGAACGCCGTCAAGCACGGGATGCCTGCCGATGGCGTCCTGCATATCCATCTGTCGGCAAGGCGCAATGGTCGTGACCTTCTGATAGAGGTTTCCGATGACGGAGTGGGGATCAGTGAGGCCGACCTGCCCAAGGTGCTCGAACCCGGCTTCGGCAAAGGGTTGGGTATAGCACTCAAGAACGTAGACGATAGACTGAAGGGGTACTTCGGCGCCGACTCGGGCGTCGAGGTGACGAGCGAGCAGGGCAAAGGGACTTTGGTCCAGCTGCATGTACGCGGCGAGATAAAGTACGTCGAGGTTGGAGACAGGGATGCTTAAGGCACTCGTGGTGGATGATGAGGCTCCGGCCAGGTCCGAGCTTCGTTACATGCTGGAAGAGGCAGGCGGCGTCGAGGTCATCGGTGAGGCTTCGAACGCCACCGAGGCACTGCAGCTCATAAAGGCGCTGCCGTACGACGTGGTCTTCCTGGACATCGACATGCCTCGCCTGTCCGGGGTGGAGCTGGCCGAGACCCTCACAGAGATGGAGAACCCGCCGGCGATAGTGTTCGTCACCGCCCATGGCGAACATGCGGTCAAGGCCTTCGAAGTGGCGGCCGCTGACTATTTGGTCAAGCCGGTGGAGGTGGACCGCCTCAAGCAGGCTATCGAGCGCATAGTGCCGGCGCAGGAGGCCCCTGCACGCGTGGAGCGCATACCTGTGGAGAAAGCGGGCAAGAAGCTCCTGCTCAAGGTCGAGGAGATATCGTACGTCATGGCGAAGGACGACTACTCCTATCTCCATACGGACAAGGAGCGCTACCTATCCACCATCTCCCTGGCCCAACTCGAGAAACGCCTTGAACCCGCTGGCTTCTTCCGCATACATCGCAGGTACCTGGTCAACCTCGCCCGCGTGAAAGAGGTGGTCCCCATGTACGGAGGGACGCTCCTTCTCACCCTCACCGATCCCGAGCAGACGCAGGTGCCTGTCTCTCGCAGACGGGTCCCCTCCCTCAAGAGGGCCTTGGGCCTGTAGAGTCTTGTCCACGAGGTCTTTTTCGGGAGCATCGGTCGCATGTATCGCGTAGGACTCATCTCCGACACGCACGGCTTCCTCGATCCGCGCGTCCATACGCTCTTCGAGCAGGTGGACGCGATAGCGCACGCGGGAGACGTCGGGAGCGAGGAGATACTCTACGAACTCCAGGCCATAGCCCCTGTGACGGCTGTAGCCGGCAACATGGACCATCCCTACCCCACCTGGCCGCTCCCTGACTTCGCTACGCTGGAGGTCGGAGGAGTGCGGATAGACGTCGTCCACAAGCGTGCCGACTGGGACAGGTCACGCGCTGACGCCGCGGACGTCTTGGTCACGGGCCACACTCACGAGCCGTCCGTGAAACGACGCGGAAGCCTCCTCGAGGTCAACCCAGGTTCGGCGTCGAGACCTCGCAACGGAGAGGGGCGGAGGACGGTCGCACTGCTCGATATAGAGGATGGCATCCCCTCAGTGCGCCTGGTGACCCTCTAGTCCATCGGAGGTGAGCGGCCGATATCGCCGGTAAGCGGTCGATATGGGC
>CAYWAF010000089.1:0-6041 GCA_964456355.1 uncultured Eubacteriales bacterium
GAGACCGACGACCAGATCGAGCAGCGTTTGGAGAACGCCGTCAGCGAGATGGAGTTTGCGGGTAAGTACGACTTTGTGGTAATCAATGATGACGTTCGCCGGGCTACCGACGAGCTGGCTGATATCATAAGAAGTGGCCGTGAGCCATCCCATACAGACAAGGACTAGCGATCACATATGGTCATCGAACCGGAAATAGACGTCCTCTTAGAGAAAGTGGACTCGAAGTACACGCTCTGCATCGTCGCTGCTCGCCGTGCGCGTCAGATCAACGACATGGTGCACGGCGTGCGCGACCAGGCGATGCTCTCCATGGCGCCTAGCGAGATCGCTGCGCTGACGAGGACCAAGCCGCTCACGCTGGCGCTCCAGGAAGTGGCCAGCGGGGTAGTCTCCTACGAGCGAGTGTCAGACAGCTTCAAGTAGGAAGGCGCGCCATGTTCGAGCGCGCCGCACTCATCCACTATCACGAGATAGGTCTCAAAGGACGCAACCGCGCCACCTTCGAGCGACGCCTCAAGTCCAACATAGCGGCCGCCGTCTCCGGCATCCCGCACACCTCCGTCGAGCGCATAACGAGCAGGGTGTTGGTGCGCACCGACGACCCGACCTCCGTCCATGCGCTCGCCGAGCGTGCGGCCAAGGTGCCGGGAGTGATCTACACGGCCCCCGTCTTCGTCTCTTCGCGTCAGGAACACGACATGGACCGTGCGGCGCTGGAGGCCATACGGGAGGCGGGAGAGGTGACCAGTTTCGCGATGGACTCGCGGCGCTCTGCCACCGACCACCCCGTTGGCAGCACCGAGATGAACAAGGTCATCGGTCAATACATCGTGGACAACACCGGACTGAAGGTGGACCTGAGCCATCCCGACGTGACCTGCTGGGTCGAGGTCGTAGGGGGTGACGCTTTCGTCTACAGCCGCAAGATACCCGGCGTCGGAGGTCTTCCGGTCGGCAGCGCGGGCAAGGTGGCAGCGCTGCTCTCGGCGGGCATCGACTCCCCGGTGGCGTCCTTCCGCCTCATGAAGCGCGGCGCAGTCGTGGTGGGCGTGCACTTCTCCGGTCGCCCGCAGACTTCGGACCGCTCCGAGCGCCTGGTGGCCGAGATAGGGGAGGCGTTGGAGGTATACGGAGGGATCGCCAGGATCTACGTCATACCCTTCGGCGACCTCCAGCGCGAGATAGCGCTCGACGCTCCACCGGACCTCCGGGTGCTGCTCTACAGGCGTCTGATGGTGAGGGTCGCAGAGGCCGTCGCCGCCTTCGAGAACGCCAAGGCGCTCGTGACGGGGGAGTCCCTCGGGCAGGTCGCCTCTCAGACCCTCGAGAACATCGGTGTCGTGGACGCCTGCGCCATGCTGCCGGTCTTCCGTCCGCTCATCGGCACCGACAAGCTGGAGATAATCGACGAGGCCCGAAAGATAGGGACCTACGACATCTCCAAGCAGGAGCACGAGGACTGCTGCACCCTCTTCATGCCGAGGACTCCCGCCACGCATGCCACGCTCGAGGAGATCGAGGCGGGGGAGAGTGCTCTCGACATAGACCGCATGGTCGCAGACGCAGTGGCGTCGGCTTCCTACCTCGAGTTCGATTGTCCGGCCTACAAGAAGCCCCGGTCGATGCCTGAGGGCGTCGAGCCCGTCTCCTTCGGGTAGGCCTCCCATGCACTTGCTCGTCTTGGAACCCTACTACGGCGGCTCGCACAAGGCGGTGCTCGACCTGCTGTTGCGCGAATTGGATGTGACTGCAGACGTCCTCACCCTCCCTGCCCGTAAGTGGAAGTGGCGCATGCGTGGTGCGGCCATCACGATGGCGCGGGAGGCCAGACGCCTTCACGACGAGGGGGTCTCCTCCGCTCTGTCGGGCTCTTCGCGGGAGGCTCGCAGATGGGACCTCGTCTTCGCCTCCACCTTCGTCAACCTCGCGGAGTTCTACGGTCTAGCAGGCGAGGCGGTCGCCGGCGTCCCCAGCGTCGTCTACTTCCACGAGAACCAGTTCGCCTATCCCAACAGGCATACGGCCGAGTGGGACTTCCAGTTCCCGCTCACCAACATCACGAGCGCTCTCACCGCGACCAGATGCGTCTTCAACAGCGAGTGGACGAAGCAGACCTTCCTCGACGCGATCCCTGCCTTCCTTGCCGCCTTCCCCGACCATCAGCCGAAAGGAGTGGCGGAGGAGATAGAGGCCAAGTCCGAGGTCCTCGCTCCACCGTTCGACCCGCAGCCGTTCGATGCGGCTCGCAAGAGTAGGGGAGCGGGCGGCACGCCGCGCGGTGAGAGGTTGCGCGTCGTGTGGCCGCATCGCTGGGAGCACGACAAGGACCCGGACACCTTCCTGCGGGTCGTCAGCGGGCTGGTCGAGGAAGGACTCGACTTCGAGGTGGCGATCGCCGGGCAGTCCTTCCGGGACGTGCCGGAGTCGATAGCATCCGCGGTCGACTCTCTGGGCGAGCACCTGGTGCATTCCGCACAACCGCGCACGAGGGAGGAGTATGCAAAGCTCCTGCTCTCATCCGACGTGGCGGTCTCCACCGCTCGCAACGAGTTCTTCGGCCTTGCGATGCTGGAGGCCGCATACTCCGGCTGTTATCCGCTCGTCCCCGACAGGCTCGTATATCCCGAGATATATCCGGAAGAGTTCCGCTATGATTCGGAGGAGGCCCTGTCGGCCCGCCTGCGCTCTTTCGTCTTAGAGCCACCGCATCCGGGGCGGGCCGCAGATATCGCCGCTCGTTTCAGCATCGGGCATCTGGCTCCGGAGTATGCGCGCCTGTTCGAGGAAGTGGCTGCTGGCGGGTGAGGGCATGCGGCTTCGAGAGGGACGTTCCGAGTCGAGAAGGGTGACTGCGTGATGATCGCCGATATCTCTGAAGCGCTCGGGGGCCTACCGGAACCCTACGTCTACGCACTGCTGGCTCTGGCCGTCGTGCAGATCGTCGTCCAGGTGTGGGCGCTCGTGGACCTGGTGCGCGTCGATGCCGTCGTGGGCGGGCGCAAGTGGCTCTGGGCGCTGCTCATCATCTTCGTGAGCAACTTCGCTCTGGGAGCCATCCTCTACTTCGCCATAGGGCGGCGCGTGCAGGCACCGGTCGAGGAAGCATCGCCCGAACAGCAGGTGTCGGACGAGGAGAAGACCGAGCGTGTCCTGGACGCCCTGTACGGTCCGAAGAAGGGCGATGATCAGTGAGCGCTGCAATAGAGACATATGGCCTGACCAAGCATTTCGGCGACGTCCGCGCTCTCGACGGCATCGACCTTACGGTGCCGGAGGGCTCCATCTTCGGTTTTCTGGGTCCGAACGGGGCCGGCAAGACCACTACTCTCAAGGTACTCACCGGTCTCATCAAGCCGACCTCCGGGACGGCGAAGGTGTTG
Organism: uncultured Eubacteriales bacterium; assembly: GCA_964456355.1. GTDB lineage: Bacteria > Actinomycetota > Coriobacteriia > Anaerosomatales > CAYWAF01 > CAYWAF01. Next base: position 3,384 of record CAYWAF010000089.1, read on the forward strand.
GGCGATGATGTCACCACTGCCTCGATGGAGGCTCGCGCCAAGATCGGGTTCCTTCCCGATGTCCCTGCTTACTACGAGTGGATGACCGCCGAGCAGTTCCTGCGTTTCGTCGGACGCCTCTTCGGTCTTCCGGGCAGCACGCTGGAGGAGCGCATCGGGATGCTGCTGGACCTGGCGGGTCTGACGGGTGTGGAGGGTCAGCGCATAGGCGGCTATTCCCGCGGGATGAAGCAGCGCCTCGGGATCGCGCAAGCGCTCATGAACTCCCCCCGGCTGCTGATGCTCGACGAGCCCACGAGCGCGCTCGACCCCGTGGGACGCAAGGACGTCTTGGACATGATAGCCGCCCTCCGCGGGAGAGCGACCGTGTTCTTCTCCACGCACATACTCTCGGACGTCGAGCGTGTATGCGACACGGTCGCCGTCCTCGACAAGGGACGCTTGAAGCGTATCTCGCCGATCCACGAACTCATGAGCACGAGTACCACGGTCTTCCGGCTCGAGGTGGAGCGGGGGACGAGCGAGTTGCAGGAAAGACTCTCCCGGGCCCCGTGGGTGGTGGAGACTGCGAAGGAGGGTGCCGCCCTGCGCCTCACTGTCTCCAATCCCGAGGCCGCTCGGTTGCAGGTTCCCGGCATCGTGGCACAGCTGGGTCTTCCCCTGGCCGAGTTCCGCGCAGAAGAGCCTACGCTCGAGGACGCCTTCCTCGACATCATAGGGGAGGAGCGGTGATGCGCGGCTTCTCGGCGTTCTTCGGCAAAGAGATGCTGGAGATCCGCAAGACCTGGCGGATGTGGGTCCTGCCGCTGATCATGGCCTTCGTGGGGCTGACCAGCCCCATCATCGCCAAGGTCACGCCAGACCTCATCTCCTCACTTATGGCCGACCAGCCGGGGATGATGGTGATACTTCCCGAGCCGACCACCATGGACGCCTACCTGCAGTTCATGAAGAACGCGACGCAACTGGTACTGATCGCCGTCATCATCTCCGTGGCAGGGATGATGGTCAGCGAGAAGCGTTCGGGTACGGCGGTCATGGTCTTGACCAAGCCCATATCGCGCACGGCGATGCTGCTTGCCAAGGTGCTGTCGAACTGGGTGTTGCTGTTGTGCTCGACACTCCTGGGCGCGGCTCTATGCGTTGGAATGACGTTCGTGGTCTTCGATACGGCACATGCCGTCGATTTCCTTGTGGCGGTAGGTGCGTGGTACTTGCTCGCTGCGATGTTCATCGCGGTCATGGCGTTGCTCTCCGTGCTGATACCGTCCCAAGGAGGAGTGGCTGGAGCAGGCGTGGTCTTCTACTTCGTGGTGGCGGTCCTCTCGGGCTGGGACGTCACGCGCAAGTACACTCCGGCAGGCCTGATGAACGCAGGAGACCTCGTGCTTCCCGACGGGAACGTCGAGCTGCTCTGGCCGGCGTTGACGGCGCTGGGAGTCATCCTCGTCGCCGTCGTCGTGGCTGCGATGGTCTTCGAGCGTCAGGAGATCTGACAGTCGGCGATCTTGCTTGCCGCTCCGTCCAGCTCGATATGGTCGGTCTCTACGATGCTGATCGCATAGAAGACCTCTCTGAGCCGCGTCGACTCGGCACGGCCCGCCGCTTCGGCGTAGAAGGCGCTTGCCCTTTGTTCGCGGGCGACGGACTCTCCGATGTTGTCGCACCAGTCGGCCGAAACGGTATCCGGCACCATGAGGTCTTCGGGTTCGGGGACACCTGCCAACTTGCAGAAGAGTTCGCAGTGTTCGGCTTCGACCTTGGCCAAGCGCTTGTAGACCGACGCCAGCCGTGGGTCATCGTCCTTGTGTCTGGCCATCCCCAGGTAGAACTTCGTGTTGCTTCGCTCGAGCTCTATCGCTTTCGTAAGGTCATCGCGCTCGACCTCGGTGAGGGTGACGTCGTTGATGTTCTCCGGGTACTCGGTGATGTCCACGATCAGTTCGCGGTGAGCACCACAGAACGGGCAGTGGGAGGGGGCCTCTGCCCCCAGGTAGGTCTCTCCACAGATGCGGCAACGATACATCTTCATGTGCCGTCCTCCTCGTCCTCGTCTGCGGTCAGGATGGTGTGCATTCAGTCCTTTTTCGCAAGTAGCATGTCGCGGATGGTCTCGCCGAAGACCGTGGCTGCGGCAGGTCCGTTGGCCGTCACGATGTTGCCATCGACCTCGACGGGGTTGCCGGTGTAAGTGGCACCGTGTGCGACCAGGTCTTGCTCTTGGGTCTCGAAGGCCGTCACCTTCTTGCCCTCGAGGAGACCTGCGTGTGCGAGGGTCGAAGGGGCGATGCATATGGCCGCGACGATCTTCCCGTCCTCGTAGAGGGTGCGTGCGATCTTGTGGGCGAGCGGGTCGTCGAAGAAGACTGAAGCGCCGCTGCCACCGACGAAGATGATTGCGTCGTACTCGTCCGGATCTATCTCGTCGAGGCCCTGTTCCACGATTATGCGGGTCCCCAGCTTGCCGTATGCCTCGCCCGGCTCGGTGCTGGCGACCTTGACGCGGATACCCGCGTCTTCAAGAGCGATCATGGGCCCGGTGAACTCCTCGTCCCGAAAGACGTCTTTAGCGACCACCATGAGCACTGTGTTCATGTGACGTGCCTCCTATTGGATCTGCTGCGGAAAACATCGGCGCAGACGAATATACCCTTATTT
>CAYWAF010000090.1:0-5982 GCA_964456355.1 uncultured Eubacteriales bacterium
TCGATATGAACTGCCCTAACTGTGGAGCGCCTGTCACGGGCAGCGACAGGTTCTGTGGGAACTGTGGAGCCGCGCTACCCCAGCAACCTGCTCAACAGCCCCAACACTCCGCACAACAGCCTCAGCAACCCTATGTGCAGCCGCAACCTCCTGCACAGCAGATGCCGCAGGTGCAACCTGCGCCCCCTCCTCCACCCAGCGGGTCTTCTGCCGGGCTCATCATCACCCTCGTGATCTTCGGCGTGCTTCTTCTGGCCGGTACGGCCGTGGGTGGTTATTTCATCTGGCAGTCCATACACTCCGACGATGGTGGGCAGACCGCCCAAGAGACCACCACTCAGACGACGACGGAGTCATCCGCGACGACTTCACCCGAGACCGACTCCGCCAAGGTGGGCTTCTCCTCCCCAGAGGAGGCCGTCGAGGCGGAGGCGGGCGGCATGGTCTACGACATGCTTGGCGATTACGGTGATTCGATGGAGTTCGTGGTAGGGCCTTCTGCCAGCGAGTACACGGACGTCCTGGTGGTGGAGAGGCAGTCCGATGGGAGTTGGCTCGTCACGCGCACGTATGCATACGACGCATGGAGTCCGGGTGGAGGCGGTGGCACGTCGGGCGGCTCCTCGGCGCCCTTCTCGCAGGCGATGGCGCCCGAGGACGAGGCCACCAGCATCGTAGGGAAGTTCCTCTATGCGATAAAACAGGACCAAGCCGACGAAGCTCACGGCTATACCGTCTCCCCGTTCTCGGAGGACCCGGCAAGCGCGCAGTATTCCAACGGAGACCTCAAATCCTTCGAGATAGTGAGTGCGGTCCTCCAGCCTGACGGAACGGTGCGCGTGCGCAGTCGTGAGGTCTGGGCCTGGGGGACAGAGGAGTACATCTATCTCTGCACTCCCACTGACAACGGATATCGTATATACGAGTTGGAGCTGCCGTGATCGGAGGGCGGTATGCGTTGCTTGGCCTGCGGTGAAGAGCTCGAAGAAGGGGCGCATTTCTGCAGCGTTTGCGGCGCAGCCGTTCCGGAGGACATCCCGAAGGGCGATGCGTCTCCATCGGAGCATGAGGTGCTTCTGGCTGCCCTGAAAGAAGCCTTGGAGGCCACAGGGTACTATCAGGTGGAGTACGGGCACGACACCGACCTCGTCATATCCAGCATCTCCTCCGATCGCCTTGAAGCAGAAGGCATGTCGCACGTCGAGTATGCTGCCGTTCTCAAGGCGTTGAAGGCCGAGCACGTCGTCTATCTCTGGGAATCACTCAAAGAATCCAGTGGCGGAGTGACGTTCGGCGGCATCGAGAGTGACCTGCACACAGCCGAGGAGATCCGCAGCTCCGTCCGCATCGGTGACTCCTTGATGCCGGAGCATGAAGTGGGGTTCGAGTCTCAGGCAGCAGGATGGGACTACCGCGTCACGCAGGACCTGTTGACGAAGGTCGTGAACGAGCAAGGCTGGGGCATCTCGACGGTTCTTCGTCGAGAAGGCGCTATGTGGTAGGCGACACGTGGACCTGTTGAAGTTACTGGTCGCAAGCGCCTTTTTGGTCCATGGCCTCATCATGCTGTACGTGGCGGTGACCTTCCTCCTTCCCGAAGAGGCCCGCAAGATCAAGGAGCGCTCTCGTTTTTTCGATGGTTGGATGCCGTACTCCCTTGAAGTCGTGGTCGCTCTGATGACCTGGGGAGTCTCCGGCGCGTTGTTCGTCATCGCTTCCGTAGGGTACTGGTGGAGGTTCGATTGGTGGGGGAGCGTGGCCACCGTGGCCTCGTTCGAGACGTTGGCCGCCGTCCTCCTCTGGCTCGGCGTGATTCCTCCCAGCACATACTGCGGAGCGGCCCTTGCTCTCGGCGTGTTGTTCTGGTCGTTCTTCTTGCGATGAGGCTGTATCGCATATGATGTCAGATGGGAAGATACATAGAATGATGGAAAGACGTCGCGGCCATGAGGTCGCGCAATGAAGGAGGAGAAATGAGAATCTCTGTCTGGCGTGTCGTCGCTGTCGCTGCCCTCGCAGTCTTTCTGATGGCATCGCTGCTTACCGCAGGCTGCGGCATCATAGCCGAGCAGGTGGCGGAGAAGGCCGTCGAGGAGTCCACTGGCGTGAAGGTCGATGCCGATGAGGACCAGATGACCATCACGACCGAGGACGGTGAGACTCTGGAGGTGGACGCCGAAGGCGCCGACCTGCCCGATGGGTTCCCGTCCGATGTGCCCGTATATGATGCTGACATCGAAGGGTCCACCTCGTTCTCGTCCGGTGAGGGCCAGAACTTCTCGATCGCTCTAGTCACGACCGATTCCTTCGATGATGTCGTGGACTGGTACAAGTCCGAGTTCGAGTCGAAGGGGTGGGAGTCCGTCGGTGAGACGGTCGCCAACGTGGACGGTGACTCGACTGCGGTCCTCGCGTATGAGAAAGGGGACGTGGAGGCGAGCGTGACCATCGGTGAGGACAGCGAGAACGGTGGCATATTGAACATCATCCACACCGTCTTCCTGCCCTGAGCGCCTCGAAGACATATCACTCCTCATAGAGTGAGTGGACAGAAGAGGGGAGCGCGATGTGGTGATGAAGAAAGACGTCGCGAGATGGATGGTGCTCCTTGCCCTGCTCGCATCGCTGTCGCTCTTGGTCGCGTGTGCCGGTGGTGGTGAAGAGATGTCTGATGACGATGACAGCGTCACGTCCACCGAGACCGATGCCGACACCGGAGACAGCCAAGAGGCGTCGGACGAGTTCGTGTTGACATCGGAGGCGTTCGAGGACGAGGGAGCCATCCCCGTCCGCTTCGCCGACACCACCGTCGAAGGCGGGCAGAACGTCTCGATACCGTATGCCTGGTCCGGTGCTCCGGAAGGGACAGCATCTTTCCTGCTGCTCCTGGTCGACCATCATCCGGTCGCTGACGAATGGGTCCATTGGGTGGTGGCAGACATCCCGTCGTCCGTCTCCTCACTTCCCGAGGGCGCTTCACCCGATGGCATCCCGGAAGGTGCGCGGGAACTCACCAACACCAACGGCGTGGCGGGCTACAGCGGTCCGAGCCCTCCTCCGGGCAGTGGCGACCATCCATACGAGGCGACCTTGTACGCTCTCGACGTCGAGCACCTGGCCGTCGAGGACGGCGCATCGCTGGAGGAGATACTCTCAGCCGCGGAGGCGTCCTCTCTCGGCGAAGCGAGCGTGACGGGCTATCTCGGTCGCTGATCCTGCCCGCGCCATGAGGCCTAGAGCGTGACCTGAGCAGCCCAGAGACCATGCAGGTTGCAGTTCTCGACTGCACGCAGAACGGTTCCCGGCTCGAGGTCCACGATGACCGACACGGTGGGCGAGGTAGCGACAGGGGAGAGGTCGAAGCGTGCGATAGGGGCTTCTTCCGCGTACAGCTCGATCCAATCGATGTAGTGGTCGGGCTCGTTGGGGTGGGGCATGTAATGGCCCACTTGGACGGTGACGCGGACTCCTTCGTCCGTGTTCGCGACTTCTATGTATGGCGTATGCTTCTTTGCTGCAGCATCTGCTGAAGCAGGGTCGTCGACCAGGTTGAGAGGTCCAAGGATCGGTGCGACGCTCACATCATCCTCCTTTTCCGCAGTGATGCCTCGCCACGTCTACAGGCAAGGCTTATCGAGGTTCATACCCTTCCTTTCCGCACACGCTTCGACTTGTTGGGTAGAATCGAGGTTCATGGAGTCGAGAGAAAGGGCTTTCGATGACCCGTCCCGCACAGACGTTGCTGGATAAAGACGATGCGGCACTAGTCATCATCGATATCCAGGAGAAGTTGGCTGCCGTGATGGATGCTCGCGAGCGGGTGGTGGCTTCCACCATCCATCTGCTGAAGACGGCAGCGATGCTCGAGATGCCCGTGATAGTCACTCGCCAATACCCGCAAGGGTTGGGCGGCACGGTCCCTGCGCTGGAAGAGGTCATAGTCGCCTCTGCTCAGAGTGGTGCCAACGTCATCGGGGTCGACAAGACCGCCTTCTGTTGTGCGGGGGAGCAACAGTTCACCGAAGCGCTTGCAGTCACCGGAAGACGTCAAGTGATACTGACAGGCATGGAAACGCACATATGCGTGGTCCAGACCGCCCTCGCCCTTGCCGATGACTACCAAGTCCATGTGCCGGCCGATGCATGTTGTTCGCGGGATGAGGCGAACCACGAGACGGCTTTGGACAGGATGCGTGCCATGGGCATCGTGGTCACGACGTCCGAATCGGTCATGTATGAGGCTGTCGGCGCAGCCGACACTCCGGAGTTCAAGGAGCTGCTCTCGATAGTCAAATCGTGAATGAGGGCCCCTTCGCATAGAATAGGCATGTTCGTGTCCGTACTTCAGTCGTGACCTGGATCGAAAGTGAGCCATCGCATATGCGCATCTCTGTGAAGTCTCTTCTGTTCACCGTACTGACGATGAGCCTGTTGCTCGCGGCGCCACTGGCTGCGAACGCCGCGCCCTTCGACACCTCGGACAGCGTCTATGAGGTCCAACTTTGGCCCGAGGGCGATCCGGGCCTCGCCTTCATCCTCGTCTCCATCACCATCCCCGAAGATACCCCACTTCCTGCCACCGTCAGGCTTCCTTTCCCTGACGAAGCACAGATCTCTTGGGCCGGGGAGGTCAGAGGATCCGATGTCTACGAGGACATCCCCAGACCGGCCGATGCTGTCGAGGGAGTGGGTGGCACCTCTCTCGAGATCACGCTCGAAGAGACATACACGGCTCAGTATGATGCCGTCTATCGTGCCATGGACGTGGACGGCGGAAGGTTCTCGGTGACTTTGGATTGGGTGCAGACTGAGCCGGCGCGGGAGGTCAGCTTCGCCGTGAAGGTCCCTCCAGCAGTCGAGGACATAACGATAGACCCCGACCCTCCGGGCTCTCCGGAAGAAAGCCTTCTCGGGGAGAAACTGTTCACGCTCAAGCCCATGGAGCTCTCTCCGGGTGACTCGGCTCACATAAGCGTCTCTTACACGCGGCCCGAGTTGGCTGGGGGGACGAAAGAGTACCCGGTGCTTCTCATACTGATCATCGCTGTGGTGGCTGTGGTCGTCGCGCTTCTGATCGTGCTCGCCCTGCAGAGCTACAAGAGACGTTCTCAGCAATATGAGGAGTAGTTCAGGTTTTTTGTTGCCCGGCTCGTGACGGTGTGACAGAATCCACTTGACGGGTCTTATGACTCGTCTGTAGAGCGGCGCTGGACCGCGAGGTCTGTCGCCAGGGGTGATTCCGCGAACATGCGGGCGGAAGGATGTGTGTGCATGCCAGAGGGTACCGTCAAGTGGTTCAATCCGGACAAGGGCTATGGGTTCATCTCGCGTGAGGACGGCGACGATCTGTTCGTCCACTTCAGCGAGATCCAGGTCGAAGGCTTCAAGACCCTTGATGAGGGCCAAGCCGTGAGCTTCGAGGTCACCGAAGGTCAGAACGGCAAGAAGCAGGCCAGCAACGTCGTTCCCTTGTAGGACCGAACAGAATCACATCTGAGCGGAGGGCGGCCACGTGCCGCCCTTCTTGCTTTCCGCGCTACAATCCTCTCGAAGCGCCGTATGACTGGAAGAGACCGTGAGACTGTTACTGCATGCATGCTGTGGACCCTGCCTTATCGAGCCGCTCGATGCCCTCTCTGAGGAGCATGATGTGGAGGTCGTGTACGCGAACCCGAACATCCACCCGATAGCCGAATACGAGCGCAGGCGGGACACATTGCTCGAGTATGCGAGAGCCAAGGGGCTGATCGTCCGCGAGATGCCTTACGAGCCGGTCGAGTGGATGCGCGCGGTACACGGAGTCGAAGACGACCCCCCTGCCCGTTGTCGTGCCTGTTTCGAGTTACGTCTGGGAATGGCGGCCGAAGAAGCTGCACGCGGAGGGTTCGATGCCATCGCCACGACTCTCACGGTCAGTCCCTATCAGGACGCCGATGCGATAAGAGCGGCAGGTGAAGCTGTTGCAGAGCGTGTCGGCATACG
>CAYWAF010000091.1:0-5966 GCA_964456355.1 uncultured Eubacteriales bacterium
ATCGTTTATGACTCATTTTGAGTTATGGTCATTGGTGGTCATGGGAGTCCAGACCCTTGCATTGATTCCAACGCTCGCATTTGCTGCATATCAATTACACGCACAACGCAAACAGATGGAACAACAGCGACTTGTGTTGGAGTACGAAGTATATCAGCGAGTGAGCCAGGCTAATGTGGATTTGTTGTGGCGCGCTGTAGAGCACCCAGAACTCAATTCAGTCTGGGAACCTATGGACGAGCAGAGAAAGGCTGTTTTAGACACCGCACAATCATCACGTCGTTGGGGAGCTTGGTTAGCGATGACTGATGAGGAGCGTATGTGTTATCGCTTTACCAGGGCTGCGCTAGAAATAGCTGAACAGGCGTGGGAGGTCCGACAGCGTGACATGGTAAGCGATGAATCTTGGGAGAAATGGGATGACTGGGCTGATATATGGTCTACGAGTAGATACTTCAGATATGTCTTCGAGGATGAGCACGACCATTTTTTGCCTGGATTTGTGAGATTCATAGAGAAACGACTTTGAGTAACAGACATCAGCACCACCTGGCTACTGCTGACATCACAAGCACCATGACGGTGGAGAGGCCCCCGGCACCCGATCGCTTTGTGACCGGGTGCCGTGACGCCTCGTCCCCGAACCCCCTCGGAACGGAATCCCACGAATCGCCCTGTTGGATAGGTATCTATCCCTTCTGGCGCATGAATATCGCTTCGGATGCATAAGTTTGTGTGAGAACTCCGCATTGTGCGGCTGCGTTCTCTCGACTATCGTTAGGAAGATGTCTTGCACGAGGTCCTCGACACACCTCTGACCAGCACGTTTCGAGGAGCGAGCGCGGGAGGGGGACGGAATGCCATGACCGGTCGCTACAGGCCAGAGGGGACGATGCCCGGATGAAGCTCATCATCCAGATTCCTTGCTACAACGAGGCGGAGACCTTGGCCATAGCCCTTTCGTACCTGCCGAGGGAGATCGACGGCATCGATGCCGTCGAGTGGCTGGTCATAGACGACGGCAGCACGGACGCGACGGTGGAGGTGGCTCTGGCCAACGGAGTGGACCATGTCGTCAGCCACACTCACAACCGTGGCCTGGCCGCTGCGTTCATGACCGGCCTGGATGCCTGCCTCAAGCGCGGAGCCGACATCATCGTCAACACCGATGCCGACAACCAGTACGACGCATCATGCATCCCCGACCTGGTAACCCCCATCTTGGAGGGCAAGGCGGAGATAGTCGTGGGCGCCCGTCCCATCGAGCGCATAGAGCATTTCTCACCAGCGAAGAAGATGTTGCAGAAGCTGGGGTCCTGGGCGGTCCGCGTAGCGAGCAAGACTTCCATCCCTGACGCCCCGAGCGGCTTTCGGGCCATCAGCCGGGAGGCGGCCATGCGGCTCAACGTCTTCAACGAGTACACCTACACCATCGAGACGATCATCCAGGCCGGGCAGAAGGGCATGGCCATCACGAGCGTCCCGGTGGAGGTCAACGAGGACCTGCGGCCCTCCCGCCTGGTCAAGAGCATCCCGAGTTACGTGAAGCGCTCGCTCGTCACCATCGTGCGCATCTTCATGACCTACAAGCCGATGCGTTTCTTCATGGTGCCGGCGCTGCTGCTCCTGGGAGTGAGTCTCCTCATAGGCCTGCGCTACATGTACTTCTGGTCCATCGGACAAGGCTCCGGCCATGTCCAGTCGCTGCTCTTGGGTGCCGTGCTCTTCCTGGTCGGCTTCCAGATGGCGCTCTTCGGCTTCATCGCAGAACTCTTCGGCAACAACCGCAAACTGCTCGAAGAGATCCAGTGGCGCGTCAGGCGTGCCGAGTACGACGGAGCCTCTCCTTCCCTCTCCAGTGAAGAGGTCGCGCGGGGCACGAGAAGCGCATCGGCCGAAACGCGCATGCGCCCCACAGACGAAGGACCCTCTCCGTCCACCGGTCGCTCGGAAGGATAGAGGGCCGGCATATGGGCATCAGGCGCACCTTCAGCCACATCCTCCGCAAACGCTGGACGCCTGAACAGGCGAAGGCCATGGTCGGCGAGTGGCAGAAGACCTGGCTCGGCCATGCCACCGACTCCGGCATCCGGGAGTGTGCCGCATCCGGCGGCGTCGTCTCCGCGATCCTCGTCGACATGCTGGAGCATCGAGAGATCGATGGTGCGCTGGTCTGCTCGACCGTGGTGGAGGAGCACAGGGTGCGTCCGCGCTTCCGCATCGTCACGATCGTCGAAGACGTGCTGGAGGCACGCGGCAGCACATACGTGGCCACACGTTTCGCGAAGGACGCCCTGCCGCTGATAGAGGAGTTCGATGGCAGGTTGGCGGTAGTGGGGCTCCCGTGCGACCTGGCGCTGCTCGACCGCGTCTGCGCAGCCGACGAGCGACTCGCAGCAAAGGTCGTGCTCAAGATCGGACTGATGTGCGGGCATGCCTCGCAGCCCGAGTTGGTGGATGCCGTGACCGCGCGCTTGGAGAGAGAGGCGGGCGGGCGACTCGAGGAGTTCCGCTTCCGCATCGGGCACTGGCGCGGCAGGCTGCGTGCGACCTTCGACAACGACGTGCATCTCGACAAGCCGTTCTCCATCTTCGGCTTGCGTCAGAACCTCTACCACTTTGCAGACAAGCGCTGCCTTTTCTGTGGCGACCATTTCGCGTACGCATCGGACATCACCTGCGGTGACGTGTGGATCCCGGAACTCAAGGACGACCCCGTCAAACACGACAGCGTGATCGTGCGCACCGAGGCAGGCCGGGAAGCGCTCGACCGGGCAGAGTCCCGTTCGGCGGTGGAACTCACGCCCGTGGGCATCGCCGACATCCTGGAGGGACAGGCCCGCACGGCCCCGTTCCACTACAACGTGAGCGCACGCTCGAAGGCCGCCGCCCGCTACGGGATGAAGATCCCCGACCGCGTGGGAGCCCCCGTGAAATGGCACGAGCACATGGCAGCCAGGATGGTCGTCGCAGGATGGCGCCGTTCCCAGACCGAGCGCGGAGCGAAGGCGATGCTCCTCACCCCGTCTTTCCTGTACAAGATCCGCCTCTACATGTTGAAGGGGCTGGAGACGCTGCCCGGCTCGGTGGCAGCAGAAGAAGACGCTCCGGTGTCCGGGTCGAAGATCGCCGTCATCGCAGGCACCATAAGCGGCAACCGCGGAGCCGAGGCGATGCTGACCACGTGCATCGGCAAGATGAGGGAGCGCTTCCCCGAAGCGCGCTTCTTCGCCTACTCCTACTATCCGGAGCAGGACAGGCGCCTGAACCACGACCTCGCCGTGACCGTCCACTCCGCCACGCCTGCCTCATTGGTGCTGGTGCACCTCCCCTTCGCTCTGTTGGGCGGCCTGTGGCGACTGCTGCACTTGCGAGCGCTGATGCGCTTGGCTCCCTCGTCCGTGCGCGACCTGGGCGCATGCGACGTCCTGCTCGACGTGGCCGGCGTCTCCTTCATCGACGGCCGTGAGAAGTTCCTGCCGTTCAACGTGCTCACGCTGTGGCCGGCGATGTTGCTCGGCGTTCCCGTGATCAAGATGTCGCAGGCGATGGGCACGTTCGAGAACACTTTGAACCGCTTCGCAGCCAAGCGCATGCTCCCACGATGTGCACGCGTGTTCGCACGAGGCGAGCATACCCGCGCCAACCTGGAGACACTCGACCTTCCCGAACCGCCGCTGGCCGAAGCGGCCGACATCGCCTTCCTCCACGAAGAGAGATATGCGCTCTCCGAAGAGAACCCTCGATACGTCGAGGAGCTGCTGGAAAGAGTGGCTGCCGCCAAAGAAGACGGACGCGCGATGGTCGGCATCTGTCCCAGTTCCGTGCTGGCCGCCAAAGCACGCAAGCGCGGCTCGGACTACATCGGGACCCTCGTGCGATTGGTCGAGCACGCGCTCGAAGCAGGCCACGGCGTCCTGCTCTTCCCGAACGCGACCCGCGAGGCGAGCGGTGAGAGACTCCGCAACAACGACCTGCCGGTCATCGCGGCCGTGATGGAGCGGTCAGGCGAGGAGGTGCGGGAGTCTGGCACGGTCGTGTGGGTCGAGCACGACCTGAACGCTGCCGCGATCAAGCGCCTCCTTGCCGCCTGTGACGTGGCGCTGGTCTCCCGCTTCCACGCGATGGTGGGAGCGCTCGCGAACAAGGTGCCTGTCGGCGTGGTCGGTTGGAGTCACAAGTATCTGGAGGTCATGGAGCAGTTCGAGCTCGGAGAGATGGTGCTCGACCACTCGGAGGACGATGAGAATGCGCTGCTCGGGCTGATGGACAGACTCGTCGAAGAGAAGAAGCGCCTGACAAGGACCATCGCGAAAAGACTGCCGGATGTCCGGAAGTCGTCGAAGGCGCAGTTCGCGTACGTCGCGTCCTTGCTCGAGGACCTCTCGGAGACAGACGAGGACTCCGAGGAGTGACGCTCGACACAGGGAGCGCTTCACTGTGAGGCCGAGCCGCGGTAGGCTCGTCCGGTAACGCATCTGCCGAGAGGAGAGAGCATGCCGGAGCACGTCACCATCTTCGGTGCAGGATACGTGGGGCTGGTGACCGGAGTATGCCTCGCCTCGTCCGGACACGACGTCACCGTCCTCGACGTGGACGAAGACAAGTTGGCGCTTCTGGAGAAAGGCGACTCGCCGTTCTACGAGCCCGGCCTGGACGCGATGATGCGCAGTGCAGCGGACGAGGGCAGGTTGCACTTCATGCCCACCGACTCCGTCACGCATCTCAAGGACATCGTCATCGTAGCCGTCGGGACCCCTACGACGACGACCGGCTCCGCAGACCTGACGTTCGTCAGGGACGTCATCGACATGGTCGAGGAGCATGCCGAACCCGGGACCATCGTCGTGATGAAAAGCACCGTGCCCTCCGGGACGGGCAAGGAGTTCGCGGCCCGGCTGAACCCTCACGGCATCAGTTACGTGTCCAATCCCGAGTTCCTCCGCGAAGGGAGTGCCGTCAAGGACTGGTTCGAGACCGACCGCGTGGTCATCGGAGGAGAATCCGAGGCCGTGAGCCGCATGCGAGCCCTGTACGAGAGCGTGGACGCCCCTGTGGTGGAATGTGATGTCACGAGTGCAGAGATGATCAAATACGCATCCAACGCCTTCCTGGCGACCAAGATATCCTTCATCAACGAGATAGCGGTCCTCTGCGACCTCGTGGGAGCAGACGTCGACCAAGTGGCTCTGGGAGTGGGCATGGACGAGCGCATAGGACCGGCTTTCCTGCGCCCCGGCATCGGCTATGGAGGCTCATGCTTCCCGAAGGACACTCGCGCTCTGGACTTCCTCGCCAACCTGCACGGATACGACTTCCGCCTGCTGCGTTCCGTCATAGAGGTCAACGCACGTCAGCGTCTGCTGCCCGTCCGCGTCCTCAAGGAGCACTACGGATCGCTCGAAGGACGCACGGTGGCCGTGTTGGGGCTCACCTTCAAGCCGGACACCGACGACACGCGCGAGGCCCCTGCCACGGAGATAATCTCCATGCTGCGCTCGGAGGGTGCAGACGTGGTCGGCTACAACCCGATCCCCGTGGACGCACCGCATCTGACAAGGAGTGCGGAGGACATCCGCTCGGCGGTCGAAGGTGCACATGCGGCCATCCTCGCGACCGAATGGGAAGAGATCGTGCGAGCCGACTGGCGCATGCTGGTAGGGCTCATGACCGCAGACCGCGTGGTCTTCGACGGGCGCAACGCCTTGGACCCCGACCTGATAGAGGCCGCAGGCGGGAGATACATAGGGGTAGGGCGTCCTCGAGGGAAGAAGCGCATCTGACACGAGCGACAGGAGGCGCACCAACCTCTCACATGACGCTCGACGGAGACTCGCTGACAGCCCTCACGCCTGTGTCGGCGGCGTGGTGCTGCTCTGCTGCTGCGACTGAGCAGCGTTCTCGGAGCGTGCCTCCTCGATGTCGTGAGCCTTCGATATGTAGAGTTTCCTGGAGATATAGCCCAG
>CAYWAF010000092.1:0-5903 GCA_964456355.1 uncultured Eubacteriales bacterium
CCCAACAGTATCCTGATCACGAGGTGCGCCTGCTTGGCGGCAGCGCATACCACCCGAGGACAGAGCAGCGGCAGTCCGGCGGACGCATCGCTTGTCAGGTCGCCGACCACCCACACGCCCTCGGCCATCTTCCAGGTCTCGATGGTGTCGGCAGAGCCCACTCCCGCTATCCCCGAGGCGCCCACGAGGGGGATGCCCGAGAGGCAAGTCGCCGCAGCCGCGATGAGAGCGGCCTTGTCCTCGGCGGAATCCACTGCCTCCACGAGCACGTCCACGTCACCGAAACGGTCGGCAAGGTCGTCGGGGCCGATGCGCTCTCGAACCAACGTTAGATCGACGGAGGGGTCGATGCGCCGGAGTTGCACGGCCAAGGCCTCAGTCTTCCACTCGCCGACCTGGTCGGGGTAGTAACCCTGACGCGAAAGGTTGTCCGCATCCACGCGGTCGTGGTCGGCGAGCACGAACCTGCGTGCGCCTGCCCGCAGGAGCATCCATGAGACGTGAGAGCCCAGTCCTCCCAGGCCGATGATGCCCACCTTCGCCCTCGCCAACACATCGCGCACCTCTTGCAAGGTGGGTCCGTCGGAGGAAAGAGCAGCGTCCGGCACGACGTTCACCCTCCTGCTATCGGGGGGAAGATTGCGAGACGGTCACCCTCATGCAAGACGGTCGACTCCTCGGCCGCGCGGTTGTTCACGAAGACTATCCGCGGCGAGTCGGGAAGGCCCAGGTCCTCGATCACCTGGGCCACGGTGGTGCCTTCAGCGAGTTCGATGGAACGCGCACCTCGCCCACCGCCTCCCGGGAGGAAGGCGGTGAACGAGGCGAAAAGTGCCAGTTCGACCTTCATCGTCGCCGATCTGACTCGTCGTTCTAGCCGGGGCGTGTCCACCCCTTGCTTGCGGCTATCTCGGGAACGAAAGCGAAGACGCTGTCGATGTCTTCGTCCGGCACGGTGAACACGGCATCGTGCGGCGGCACGGGCTCGGTGTACATGAACGACGGCAACCGGTCGTCTTCGGGACCGAAGCCCGCGGCCTCGTTGTAGAGCCGCTCCATCGTCAGGACTTCCTTGCCCAATTGCATCAGCGCATCGGCGTCCCACTCCATGCCGGTGTGCGCGGCGGCCATCTCGTGGATGGCCTCGAAGGCCTCGGGCTTGTCGAGCACGGCGAAGGCCACGAAGATACAGAGTCCGAAGCTGTCGAGCATGGCCGTGGCGATCTGCAGGCCCTGCGACAACTCGGCTTGCCCCTCGGGTGCCAGCGGATCCACGTGCCCGCCGACGTCGAGGATGTTCGCGGTGATGGCGTAGCCGGCCGTGTGGTCGGCACCTTGCGTGCTGGTCGCATACGTGACCCCTATGCCCTGGATCGGACGGGGGTCGTAGGCGGGCAGCGCCTGATGCTTGACGACCGGTATGCGGGAGACGCCGTACGCCTTACCGGTCGCTTCTGCTCCGTTGCCCAGGTTGCGGCCGAGCTCGGTTCCCTGACCGATCTCCTTCAACGCGGCGAGTGCGGCTTTGCCGTCGCCGAACTCGATCGCTCCTGACTCCATGTAGACCGCCAAGGTGGCGCCGATCTCGATGGTGTCGAGACCCAGCTCACCACACTCACGGTCCATATCGCCGATGATGTCGAGGTCGTCGATGCCGCAGTCGGCGCCCAGCGACCAGACCGACTCGTACTCCATGCCCTTGGTCTTGTAGTTGCCGTCCTTGTCGTACCAGTAGCGGGAGCACTGGATCACGCATCCGGAGTGGCATCCGTGCTTGACGTTGCCGCCGCGCTCGAGCGTGACCTCCCTCATCGTCTCGCCGGAGACCTTCTCGATCCCTTCGAACTGACCGTTCGAGAAGTTGCGGGTGGGATACCCGCCGGCTTCGTTGATGATGTTGGGCAGTACCTGCGTGCCGTATGTGGGTAGGGCTTCTCCGGTGACCGGGTGCTCTCTGAGGGCGGTGGCGAACTTCTTGACCGCCGCGTTGAAAGCGTCTTTATCTGCGTGCTCGCGGTTCTTCAGGCCGGTGTCGACCACGACGATGGCCTTGAGTCCTTTCGAGCCCATTACCGAACCCAGGCCGCCACGTCCGGCGAAGCGGTTCGGGTACCCGTTGGGATCGGTGATCGCGATACCCGCAGCTCGAAGTCCCATCTCTCCGGCAGGACCGCACGACATCACTGCGTAGCGGTCGTCGTCGGCGCGGTCTTTCGCGAGGACGTCGATGAGGTCGTAGTTGCGCATGCCTTTCAGCTCGTTGCGGCGCAACAACCTCGCCTCACCGTCGGGCAGTATCTCCAGGACGTATCTGGCCTCCGGGTCCTGCGGTGCTCCTTCGATGACCAGTGCCGAGATGCCCACACGACCCAGAGAGTGCGCGACCTGTCCGCCGGAGTTGGATTCCTTGATGCCTCCGGTGAGCGGACTCTTCGCTCCCACAGAGATGCGTCCGCCGTTGGGCGCGGTCGTCCCGCCGAACAGGCCCGGAGATATGACCAGCACGTTCTCAGGTCCGAGCGGATCTGCGTCGGGAGGGACCTCTTTGAAGACGATCGCGGTCGTGAGGGCCCTACCAGCGTACCGCTCCCATTCTTTCGGCAATGCCTCCCTCTTCGTCGAAAGGTCTGCCATGTTGACGCGAAGGATATCCCCCATCCGAACCCCCACCTTTCCAAGAGCGTTTGGAGGACCGCAGTACCCGAGGAGGGAGGTCGCGGTCCTGTCTCCTCATCGTGCATATAGTATACCCCTGACACGTGCAAGAGAGACGCTCAGGAGTGGAGTCTGTAAGACTCTACCAGCCCCGCGGTGTGACGTCCGGCGCGACCGCGGTCGAGTCGGTCTTCGCCCCGGCCGCCATCGTGACCTGGCTCTCTATGAGTTCGCGGTCGCTTCGCGCATGGGCCCGTTGCCAGAGGTCGTATACTTCCGGATACCAGCCCTCCCGCAGGTATGCCACCCACTCAGGATCCCAGGCAGCACTCTCTGCCTTCTGCCGTATCACTCCCGACTCGACGAACTCGGAAGAGATCGAGTCGAGGAACGGGTAGTAGGGTCTTCGGTCGAAGACGAACAACTCGCGCACCACCTCGTCCAGGGTACGCTCGCGCCACTGCGTGGCCTGGAGGAAGCGGCCGGAGAAGCCGGGCGCGCCGGAGTGGACGGCGCGGACCATCAGGTTCGTCTCGGTGCCGAGCATGCGCTTGATGCTCTCGGTGCGGAGCTCGATGTATCCGCCGTCCTGCAGAGACTGGATGGTGGTGAGCACGATGCCTTTGGCCAGCAGGTGCGTCTCGACGAAGATGCCGGAGGTCATCCGGTAACCGAGCATCTGTGCGGCAGGTGGCAGGAGGTTATCGGCGCACAGGTATACCTTGGCGGCAGCGGAGAACTCGTAGCCGTTCGGCGTCTCCATCCTATGCGCATCCCCTCGGATGCATGGCGGTTCCCTTCGGGGCTCGCGACGTTCGGTGTCCGATCCCGTCTACGGTATCAGGTTGTCCACTTCGGTGAGCACGCTATCGTTCACCACAGCGGTGCCGCCGAACGCCTGCACGTATGCGAGTGTGTCCGAGTGGTCGGTCACGTACAACTCCACGCTCGAAGGCAGGGCGTTCGTTCTGGTGAGAAGTAACTGACCGCCCTCATATCCGCACACCGTTCCACCGCAGAGCGCGTCCGGGAAGTTCGCGCCTGTCGCAAGGCCGAGGAAGTCGACGCTCTGTGGGTCGGCCCAAGGCGAGTAGATCTTCACATAACGAGCGAACTCCACTGCTGTCGCGTATCTGTCTGCGCCTCCGACACGCCTGGGCTTGCCGGCTATCAGCGCATCGATGTCGCTTTCGACCTTCGTGGAGACCGCGCCCGTTCCGCCGACTATGACGGCATCGTTGAAGCCGAGTGCGCTCACCTTGGAGGCGAACCCTGAGGGAAGGGCGTTCGGTGGGGTCAGCAGGATAGGCACCGCGTTGTTGTAAGCGCATGGAGACACCGACAGCGCATCAGGGAAGGCGTCTCCTCGCGCGACCAGGAAATGACTTCCCAGCGCCGTGCCGCGTATATCTGCCATCTTCTGCACCACGGCCTGGCTGGTCGCGTATCTGTTCGCGCCCGCGATCCTCTCGGTCCTATAACCCAGGTTCTCGAGTTCGCTCTGTACTGCAGACGAGACCGCTCCTGTCCCGCCGATTATGAAGATCTCCTCGGTCTCCAGGCGTACCAGTTCGTCCTTGACGACCGTGGGCAACGAGTCGGTCGGAGTGAGCAGTATCGGAGCACCGTATATGCCTGCGAGCGGCGCGGCGGAAAGTGCGTCCGGATAGCTCGCACCGGTAGCCAAGACCACCTTCTCTGCATGGGCGAAGTGTTCTTTGCTCGCTTCGACCGCCGTGGCATAACGGTTCGCCCCTGCCGCGCGATCCACCTGCGGGTCACGCTCCCAGGCGCCCATGTCCGGGTCAGGGAAATGCGAGATCCCGTCATGGTCGAAGGCCGGTGCTTTCGCATCGTCGGCTGCGTCGATGCACGGCGAGGTGGGCGACAAGCGAAACGGAGCATCTTCGTTCGTGAACTCCGGCTCGTCGTGTATCACGCCCGTGCCTGTGTCACCAGAATCCTCGATACAGGAGTATGTGACGGTGAGCGTCCCTGCCGTGTTGAGCAGGTCGTCAGATGATTCGTTCCAGACGATGGAGTTGTCGATGCGGATCGTGCCGCCGGCGTTGTAGATGGCCGCGCCGCTGGTGTTCTGAGTGATGGTGCAGTTACGTATGTCCACCGTGGCGAAGCTTTGCTGTATGGACAGCGCGGCTCCGTCCTGCGTGATCCCGGATCCTGCCTTGTTCTCTTCGAAACAGTCGTCGAACAGGACCAGGCCGCGAGCGGATGTGTCGGAGTAGAAATGTATCGCGCCACCCATGTCGGCGCTGTTCCCGATGAAATCGGATGCGAACACGCTGAGGTTGTGTCTCAGCGCGTAGATCGCGCCACCCATACCTGTATTGCCCGAGGTACCGGGCGCGGCACAGCCCCAGAACTCGGTGCGTGTCACCGTCAGTGCGCTGGTGGCAGCACCGTTATACAGATTTATGGCTCCACCGGTCCCGCCCGCGCCGGCCATGCAGAGGAGGAAGCAGGAGTCCGAGATCTCCGCCTGCACATCAGCCATGTTGATCGCTCCGCCGCTCATCGGGGTGATGTCTGCGTAACAGTCGTAGAAGAAGCAGCGCTCTATCACGGGCCGGCAGTACGAAGAAGCACCCTTGCTCGCCTGTATGGCGCCACCGCTGGGTGAGTGGAGTTCGCGGAAGTCACAATCACTGATGCGCAGGTCACCGCCGCTCAGGTTGATCGCTCCTCCCGGGGAGGGGGGAGGAGTTGTTGTAGAAGGCGAAGCCATTGACCGCCGTGCCCGGAGTACCGTTCATCACCAGGAGCAAGGAGCCTGTGTCGTCGCCTGTCAGGATCGTCTGTAGTTCGCTTTCGGGAAGGCCGAGTGGCGAGGTGTCACCCTGGAGCGTGACGCCGGGTTTTAGGATTATCGGGAGCGTCTCTCCGACAGCCGGCGAATATATGCCTTCCGCCACCTTCACGGTATCGCCGCTGGTGGCCGCGAGCATCCCGGCAGTGATGTGCTTGTATGGGTTCGAGACCGATCCGTCTCCTGTGAGGTCGTTGCCGAAGTCGATGTCGACATAGATGGTGTCGGCGTTCGCGAGTGCCGGGACGACCGCCATCACCATCAGACAGATCAGCGTGACGACGGACAGGATGAGTGTGCGGTGTCTGATGTGGCCGGCAGGGACGGTCTCTCTCATCTTGGGCTCCCTTGAGTGTTCCCACAGGACTCATACACAATGATATTCGTATGGCGAGGGTCCGCAACAGGTCAGGGAATCAGG
>CAYWAF010000093.1:0-5903 GCA_964456355.1 uncultured Eubacteriales bacterium
AACCACAAGACCTATGGAATGGTGCCTTACCGTTCCGGAGTCAAGGTGGCCGTCGCGGATCGTCTTGAAGACGAGGACGGTATTGGTGGACTCGTTGAGCGCACCTGCGATGCCGTACCCGTTGTCGGTCTGAGCGCGCATGACGGAGGCGACGCTCGTGCCGTGGCCGTAGACGTCGTCGGGGTCCGGATCGTCGTATGCGTAGTCCCATCCCGCCAGGTACTCACCGGTGGTCTCGCGCAAGGTCGAGTTCACGCCGGTGTCCACGACGGCCACCTTGACTCCGGAACGGTAAGGCACCATCCCATAGGTCTTGTGGTTGAAGACGGCGTCCCAGACGCTCTCTACGTCTATGGAATCCGGATAGGTCGCGTTGGGGCCCATGTATATGCGCTGGTCAGAACCGGATTTCTCGTATGCGGTGTCGTCAGGGGGTATCGAGGCCAGCGGTCTGACCGTGCCTTTGGGCATGGCCGCCGCCACAGCCACGTCCGGATGCTCCTCGAGTTCGGCTGCGAACGCGCGCGGACTCTCGCCCTCAGGTACTTCGACCACCACCGCGTCGCGCCTGCGCACTTCCACCGAGTCACGCGGCACCCCGGCATCCCATATCTCGTCGAAGGTCTCGAAATGGGCAGCAGGTCCATCCGGTTCGAACAGCACCAGGACCTCGTCGCTGAGTTCGGCACGGTCCTGTGGTCCTGTCGAGCCGATGGCCGGAGTCAACGGCAACACGAGGGTGAGCAGGACTGCCGCCAATGCGATCCGTACGTATCTCTTCGTCATCGAGGCCTTTCGTATGCCGGAAGGGCATTTCTTGTGAATCATACCCTCATGCAGCAGGTTTCGGGCCGCTTATCTGCCTCGGGGCAGGTTTTTCGAGCCGCATGTCGTTTTTCTCTTGGCATCCGCACGCCGTCTTGCTATGGTGCGCATGACCTTTAAGTCCGGTCCGGTGAGGCCGGCAAGGGATGCATACGGAGTCTCCGACACGCCTGTGTCGGCTGCGAATGTGCCTTCTTGCCGGCTGCAAGAAGGCGTTTTTCATGGGCGGACCGACGTTAGAGCAGGGAGGCGGAGGCGTGGAATATCGCACGAAAGCCCAGGTCATGGATGCTGAAGCCATCGACCGAGCCCTCACCCGCATCGCTCACGAGATCCTGGAAGCCAACAAGGGCGCGGACAAGGTCGCACTGGTAGGCATCGTGACCAGAGGTGCCATAGTCGCCGAGCGACTCGCCGAGCGGATCGCTCGCATCGAAGGCACCGAGGTCCCGGTCGGTCTTCTGGACATCTCCTTCTACCGCGACGACGTCGCTACGCGGCTGAGTCCTGAGGTCCACCGCACGGAGATACCCTTCGATGTCGAAGGGAAGGTCATCGTCCTCTGCGACGACGTCCTGTACACGGGACGCACCATTCGGGCGGCGATGGACGCCATCATGGACTACGGCCGGCCGGCGGCCATCCAGCTCGCCGTCCTCGTCGACAGGGGCCATCGCGAACTGCCGATCCGTGCCGACTACGTGGGCAAGAACGTGCCCACCTCGGCCAAGGAGCGCGTCCGCGTCCGCTTCAGCGAGCAGGACGGCTCCGAAGACTCGGTCGAGATCCTGGAAGCGGAGGAGGTGGGGCAGTGAGCGGTCTTTCCTGTGAGCACATCATGACGGTCGAGGACATGTCGCCCGAAGACATCCTCCTCATCCTGGACACGGCGGACTCCTTCAAAGAGGTCAATGAGCGCCGCATAAAGAAACTTCCGACCTTGCGCGGTCGTACGATCATCAACCTCTTCCTGGAGCCGAGCACCCGCACCCGCACCTCCTTCGAGATCGCGGCCAAGCGCCTGTCGGCAGATGCCTTGAACATGACCGCCTCGGCTTCGGCCACCGTGAAGGGCGAGTCGTTGCGCGACACGGCCAAGACGCTGTCTGCGATGGCATGCGACCTCATCGTGGTGCGACACCGCTATGCGGGCGCCCCGCAGTATCTGGCCGAGTGCATGGATGCCCACGTCATCAACGGCGGGGACGGTCGTCACCAGCACCCCACTCAGGCACTGCTCGACCTCTACACTATCCGCCAGACCCTCGGTCGCATCGAGGGGCTCACGGTGGGGGTAGTAGGGGACATCGCACACTCGCGTGTCGCAGGCTCGCTCGTGCCTGCCCTCAAGATGATGGGCGCAAGGCCGATAGTCGTCGGTCCTCCGACGCTCATGCCGGCGCGACCCGATGTGCTCGGTGCCGAGGTCTCCTACTCGCTCGACGACGTGCTTCCCGAACTCGACGTCGCCTACATGCTGAGGATCCAGATGGAGCGCACCTCCCGCATGCCGCTACCCTCGCTCAGGGAATATGCGGTCATGTATGGGATGAACGCTGCCCGGCTCGAGGCGGCCAAGCCGGAGATGATAGTCATGCATCCCGGGCCGATGAACAGGGGCGTCGAGATATCCTCGGCCGTGGCCGATTCGGACCGCGCGGTGGTGCTCGATCAGGTCAACGCCGGTGTCGCCGTGCGTATGGCGACGATGTATCTGCTCTTGGGAGGTGAGGAGCATGCCGCTGCTGCTTAAAGGCGGGCGGGTCGTGGACCCGCAGGTCGGCCTGGACGAGGTCGCCGACGTGCTCGTCTCCTCCGGGAAGATAGAGGCCGTGGGAGCGGACCTGGAGGTGCCGGAGGGCACCGAGGTCGTCGAGTGCGCCGAGAAGGTGGTCCTTCCCGGTCTCGTGGACATGCACGTCCACCTCCGCGAGCCGGGTCGGGAGGACGAGGAGACTATCGCTTCCGGCACGCGTGCGGCTGCGCACGGAGGCTTCACGGCCGTGTGCGCGATGCCCAACACCGAACCCGTTTGCGACACCGGTACGGCGGTGCGCTTCGTCGTGGAGCGCGCCGAGGAGACCGGCGTGGTGCGTGTCTATCCCGTAGGCGCACTCACCCAGGGGCAGGCCGGCGAGTCGATAGCCGAGATGGGAGACATGCTCTCCGAGGGCGCCGTGGCCTTCTCCGACGACGGCAGCGACATCGCCGATGCCGGACTCATGCGCCGCGTGATGGAGTACGCGAAGGCCTTCGACGCCCTCGTCATAGCCCACTGCGAGGACCTCGAACTCGTGGGCTCAGGAGTGGTCAACGAGGGCGTGATATCGACGAAGATGGGTCTGCCGGGCTGGCCTGCGGCCGCCGAGGAGACCATGGTGGCGCGCAACATACGCCTCGCCGGGCTCACGGGATGCCGCCTGCATCTCGCGCACCTGTCGACGGCCGGTTCGGTCGAACTCGTCCGCAAGGCGAAGGCCGACGGTCTCGCTGTGACGTCGGAGGCCACTCCCCACCACCTCTTCTTAGACGAGAGTGCGGTGGAGGGTTACGACACCAACGCCAAGATGAACCCGCCTCTGAGGACTCCCGAAGACAGGGAGGCGCTCGTCGAGGCGATGCTCGACGGGACCATAGACTGCATAGCCACCGACCACGCTCCGCATGCTCCTCACGAGAAGGACCTCGAGTTCGAACTCGCGCCCTTCGGCACCACGGGTCTGGAGACGGCTCTGCCGCTCGTCGTGACCCACCTGGTCTCGTCGGGACGCATGGACTGGTCGCAGGTCGCTCGTGCCATGGCGGTCGCACCCAGGGCCGCACTCGGCTTGCCGGAGGTCCGCTTGGAGAAGGGCGGGACAGCCGACATCACCGTCGTCGATCCCGAGGCCAAGGTGCATGTGACCGAGGAGTTCTTCCTCTCGAACTCCTCCAACAGCGCGTTCTTGGGAGAGAGGTTGCTCGGCAAAGCATCGTGCGTCCTCGTCGACGGCGAGATGGTGGTACGCAACGGGAAGGTGGTCGTCTAGGTGACTTCGAAGCGCGAAGCACTGTTGGCGCTGGAGGACGGCACGGTCTTCTCCGGATCCGCCTGCGGGGCGGACGGCGAGGCGGACGGCGAGATCTGCTTCAACACCTCGATGGCCGGTTACCAGGAGGTGCTCACCGATCCCTCGTATGCAGGTCAGATCGTCACGATGACCATGCCGCACATCGGAAACTACGGGGTCAACGGCGCCGACATGGAGTCGCGCGGCGTCTTCGCCACCGGTTTCGTCGTGCGCGAGATGGAGACCGAACCCTCCAACTGGCGCGCCGAGGAGAGTCTGCCCGAGTTCCTGGCACGCAACAGGGTGGTGGCGATCGAGGGCGTGGACACCCGTCGCCTGACCAAGCACATACGCGAGGCGGGGGCGATGCGTGCCGTCATCTCCACCCAGGACCTCGATGCCGACTCCCTCGTAGCCAAGGCACGCAAGGCACCGGGACTGGTGGGGCGCGACCTCGTCGCCGATGTGGCCGTCGAGCAGCCCTACAAATGGGGCTCAGAGGGTCCGGAAGGCAAGATGCCCGTGGACACGGGCGTGCTGCCGGTCTCGCCCTCCTTCCGCGTGGTCGCCTTCGACTCCGGCGTGAAATACAACATCCTCCGTGGCCTGTCGGAGGCCGGCTGCGAGGTGCTGGTGGTCCCGCCGACCACTTCGGCAGACGAGGTGCTCTCTCTCGAACCCGACGGGGTCTTCCTCGCCAACGGGCCGGGAGACCCGGCAGCGGTCGACTACCTCTACGGAACGCTTCGTGGCTTGGTGGGGGAGGTGCCGCTCTTCGGCATCTGCCTGGGACATCAGATGCTCTCGCTCGCGGTGGGCGCTTCCACCTTCAAACTCAAGTACGGCCATCGCGGGGGCAACCAGCCGGTCAAGAACCTGCTCACCGGTCGCGTCGAGATAACCAGCCAGAACCACGGCTTCTGCGTGGATTTCGGCTCCATCGGCACGCTCCTTCCCGAGGAGAGCGGCGGTCTCGATCACGATGCGGGCGACCTGGGCGCATGGGCGAGGGCCGGGGTGGCGCCCGTCGTGCGCTCCGAGCGCTTCGGTCGCATCCAGCTGACGCACGTCAACCTCAACGACATGACGACCGAGGGCATACGCCTGCTGGACGCACCCGCCTTCTCGGTCCAGTACCATCCGGAGGCCGCTCCCGGTCCGCACGACGCCCGCTACCTCTTCGGTGCGTTCGTGGGACTGATGGAGGGTCGCGAGGACTACCTGGGCGTCTCGGAGCAGAGCGCCTCGGCGCAGACCCCGGAAGACGAGGAGACCGATGCCCAGGCGTGACGACATACACAAGATACTGGTGATCGGCTCCGGTCCCATCATCATCGGTCAGGCCTGCGAGTTCGACTACTCGGGAGCCCAGGCGTGCAAGGTGCTCGCCGACGACGGCTACGAGGTCGTCCTGGTCAACTCCAACCCGGCGACCATCATGACCGACCCGGAGTTGGCCTCGCGTACCTACGTCGAGCCGATAACAGTCGAGTTCATACGGAAGGTCATCGAGAAGGAGCGTCCGGACGCTCTCCTGCCCACTCTGGGCGGACAGACCGGTCTCAACTGTGCGGTGGCCACGGCGGAAGCGGGGGTCCTCGACGAGTTCGGAGTCGAGCTCATCGGCGCCAAGCTCGACGTCATCAAGAAAGGCGAGGACCGCAAGCTCTTCCGCGAGGCGATGGAGCGCATCGGCCTCGACGTGCCCAAGAGCGGCTATGCCTACTCTCTCCAGGATGCCGAGGACCTCGTGCTCGAACTCGGCTTCCCCGTCGTCGTCAGGCCCTCCTTCACCCTGGGTGGCGCCGGCGGAGGCATCGCCTACAACGCCGACGAGCTGCGCGAGATCGTCACCGGCGGCGTCGCGCTCTCCCCGATAGGCGAGGTGCTGATAGAGGAGAGCGTGCTCGGCTGGAAAGAGTTCGAGATGGAAGTGATGCGCGACGGCAACGACAACGCCGTCATCGTCTGCTCCATCGAGAACTTCGACCCGATGGGGGTGCACACCGGCGACTCGATCACCGTGGC
>CAYWAF010000094.1:0-5804 GCA_964456355.1 uncultured Eubacteriales bacterium
CTCCCCGGACGACACGGCGCCATCGCTCGTGAACTCACCAAGATGCACGAAGAGGTCATGCGCGGGACGCTCGATGAGTTGGCCGAGAGCGTCGCCGGACGGAAGTTGAAGGGGGAGGTCGTGCTGTTGGCGGGTCCGCCCGATCCGGACGTCCGTCCGGACGTCGACGTCGAAGACGTCAGGACCCGCATCGGCGTGAAGCTCTCAGAGGGCGTGTCCATGCGGGACGCGGTCCGACTCGTGGCCGAGGAGACCGGGCTCTCGAGGAACCTGGTCTACGAGATCGCACACTCAGAGAGGCCTGTGACCGAGTGAGACCCGGCCGGGACGGCGCTCCTCTCAGGTCACATATGGCTTATGGTCTGGATGCAGTCTGCGCACACGGCGCGCTCTTTGACCTGCCGTATGTCTTCAGGACTCCCGCATATCGCGCAGACGTCGCGATGTTTCTGCAGGATGATGCGGTCGCCGTCCACCAGTATCGATATCGGGTCTTTGACTTTGATGCCGAGTGTACGTCTGAGTTCCATGGGAATGACGATGCGCCCTAGGTCATCGACGTGCCTGACTATGCCTGTGTCCTTCATGATGTCGCTCACCTTCGGGTAGACTCATGCCAAGGTGTCCGGGGGACGCGTTATCATCTCAGGGAGATGACCCCGAGTACTTCCAAGATTACCCAACATATGGAGCCTCGTAACAGATGACCAAGAAGCCGTTCTATGTGACCACGCCGATCTACTACGTGAATTCGGTACCGCACCTCGGCACTGCCTACACCACAGTGGCCTCCGACGCCATCGCGCGCTACAGGCGCATGACAGGACATGACGTCTTCTTCCTCACGGGGCTGGACGAACACGGGCAGAAAGTCTCCCAGGCCGCCGAGAAGGCGGGGATGACCCCACAGGAGTGGTGCGACTCCATTGCGCCGAGGTTCGAAGAGACCTGGAAGATGCTCGAGATAAGCAACGACGACTTCATCCGCACCACCGAGGAGCGTCACAAGAAGGGCGTGCAGGCCTTCTGGACGAAGCTGCACGACGACGGCTATCTGTACAAGGGTCATTACGAGGGCTGGTATTGCGTGCCGTGCGAGACCTACTACTCCGAGGACCAGCTCGAGAACAGTGCGTGCCCGAGCTGTGGCAGGCCCGTGGAGTTCATCGTCGAGGACAACTGGTTCTTCAAGCTCTCGGAGTTCGGTGACCGCCTGCTGGAGTACTACGAGAAGCATCCCGAGTTCGTGCAACCGGAGACGCGGCGCAACGAGGTCGTCTCCTTCGTGCGCTCCGGCCTGAAAGACCTCTCCATCTCCCGTACCACGTTCGAGTGGGGGGTGCCGCTCCCCTTCGACGAGGGACACGTCACCTACGTGTGGATCGACGCGCTGCTCAACTACGTGACCGCTATCGGATACGGTTCTGACGACCCGGACCTGGCAGCCCGCTTCGAGCGCTACTGGCCTGCACAGATACACTTCGTCGGCAAGGACATAATCCGCTTCCACTGCGTGATATGGCCTGCGATGCTCATGGCGGCAGGTCTGGAACTCCCTGAGACGGTCTTCGCTCACGGCTTCCTTCTCACCAAAGGCGAGAAGATGAGCAAGTCGAAAGGCAACGCACAGACACCCGCCGATCTCGTGGAACGTTTCGGGGCGGATGCCTATCGTTATTACTTCCTGCGTGACGTGCAGTTCGGCTCCGACGGCTCGATCTCCATGGAGTCGATGGTCCAGCGTTACAACGGCGACCTTGCCAACGACTGGGGCAACCTGTGCTCCCGCCTGTTCAACATGACAGAGAAGTATCTGGACGGCGTCGTCCCCTCCTTGCCGGAAGGCGAGACCACTGATGACGACGAGTCCCTGAAGGCCGTCGCTGCCGTCCTCCCCGGGAAGTACGAGGAGGCCATGGCCCGCCTGGATTACGTCAGCGCTCTGGAGGCGACCTGGGACCTGATAAAGGAGACCAACCGCTACATCGAGCGCTCCGAGCCCTGGAACCTCGCCAAGTCCGATGAGACGCATCCGAGGCTCGAGGCCGTCCTCTACAACGCGCTCGAAGCCGTGCGCATCGCCGCGATGTTCTGCGCCCCAGTCATGCCGGAGACCTCGGCGGAGGTGTGGCGACGCCTGGGACTCGGCGACATCTCAGAGGTGACGGACATCGCCGATGAGGCCGAATGGGGAAGATTACCCATAGGCAACCGTGTGACGAAAGGTGAGCCGCTCTACCCGCGCATCTACGAAGAGTAGGACTCGACACCTCATCGGGAGGGGCCATGAACCGCGGACCGGTAGAACTGCCCAGGCTGGGCGCTCAATGCGCCGACACCCATGCGCATCTCGTCATGCTCGACGACCCTGCCGGTGCGCTCGAGAGGGCGACGGTGGCAGGCGTGATGTTCATCGTCACCGTGGCTGATGCCACGGAGGTGCCCCGTGCCACTTA
This sequence comes from uncultured Eubacteriales bacterium, assembly GCA_964456355.1. Lineage (GTDB taxonomy): Bacteria > Actinomycetota > Coriobacteriia > Anaerosomatales > CAYWAF01 > CAYWAF01. The sequence goes on from CAYWAF010000094.1 coordinate 2,457, forward strand.
CGATTCGCTCCCCGACTGGCTCGAGACGGCCCAGCAGAGACTGGACGACTGGGCCGTGCCCCATGGCGTGCCCCCGCAGGTCCGTGTGATAGTGGGTGCTCACCCACATAACGCGAAGGACTATGACGACAAGGTCGTTGAAGAGATCGAGGCGCTCATGACCGACTCCCGCACCGTCGGCCTCGGGGAGATCGGTCTGGACTTCCACTACGACTACTCCCCTAGGGATGCTCAAAGGCATGCGTTCCGGGAGCAGCTGGCTATCGCCAGCGAGTTGGGGATTCCCGTGGTGATACATCTTCGAGAGGCCTTCGAGGAAGGATACGGGATACTCGAGGACGTCGGGATACCCGAGGCAGGCTGCGTGATCCACTGCTTCTCCGGAGGCCCCGAGGAGGCCAAAGCGTTCGTGGAGATGGGCTGCCATATCTCGTTCGCGGGGACGGTGACGTTCAAGAAGGCGGATACGTTGAGGGCTGCGTTGAACGAGGTGCCGATGGACAGACTCCTTGTGGAGACGGACAGCCCCTTCCTGGCTCCGGAGCCCTACCGCGGGCGCTCCAACGAGCCCGCTTTGACGACGCTCACGGTGTCGGTCGTCGCCGAAGTCCTCGGCAAGGACACCGCGGACGTGGCCAGAGCCACGATAGAGAACGCCAGGAGCGTGTTCCGGGACGTGAGGCCGGCTTGACCTCTCCGCATCGGGCAGTGCGATGACGAACGTAGAGCCCACAAGGACTCCACCAAGGATCCTGCTGATAGGCGGGAGTCCACGGCGCATGGGCAACAGCGAGCATCTGTTGGATGCATGCGCCGAAGGCGTCCTGGAGGCCGGTGGCCTGCCCGAGAAGCTGCTCGTCGCCGATGCGGGGATAGAGCCCTGTCGCGGTTGCAACTCATGCTCCGAGACGGGGGAGTGCGTCCTCTCCGATCCCATGTGTGACGTCTATCCGATGCTCGATGCTGCCGATGCCGTGGTGGTCTCCTCGCCCGTCTTCTTCGCTACCGTCCCCGCCGTGCTCAAAGCCCTCTATGACAGATGTCAGCCGTATTGGGCCCGGCGCCACGTCCTGCATCGACCCCCGCCACCCCGACGTCCCGGCGCGCTCATAGTGGTAAGAGGCGGTGGTGACCCTTACGGTTCCGAGGCAGCGGTGACCACCACGCGCAGCGTCTTCGGCGTCCTGGGGGTCGACTGCCTGGAGGTCTTGGACGTGGAGGGCCCCGATGCCCGCGATGACGTTCTGAGCGACGAGGACGCACTCCGCGAGGCCAGGGCCCTGGGACGACGCATGGTCGACGAGGCACACAAGAGGGCGGAGTGATCGGCGTCTCCTCGTCGGCACATGATTCGACAGTCTCAGCCTCGCATTCTCTCCGAACTGGCTGGATTGTTGGAGGTCACCTCATCCGATATAATCAGCGACATTCCGGATGACGGAAACATCGATGAGAGGGGAGCATGGAAGAGAGGCCGGCAGGCCCGGCGCGATCCCTCAAGGCAAGCCACATCGTTGCACTCATAGTCCCAGTACTCATCATCCTCCTCAGCATCACCGGGTTCGTTTGGGCTCAAAAAGGCGTCAGCGTCGTCGTGGACGGGCAACCGATCTACGTCAAGACGCAGGCATCCACCGTCGCCGAGGTGCTCGATCAGGCAGATGTCCCGGTCGAGCAGGGTGATGTGGTCACGCCTGAACTGGATGCCCACGTCACCGATGGCAGCACCGTCGTCGTGCGCCATGCCGTCCCGGTCACGATATGTACGCGGGACGGCGAGACCGAGCTGGACGTCGTGGGGCTGACCGTCGCCGATGCCCTCGTCGCCGCAGGCGTCGATCCAGGGGCGGGTGTGGTCTGTGACCTCCCGATGGACGCGCCACTCACCGAGGGGATGCGGATCGAGCTGCACGACGTGTTCGTCCGAGTGGTCGAAGAGACGGTGGAGGTCCCCTTCGAGACCATCACCAAGAGCGAGCCCACACTCGCACAAGGCGTTCGGAAGGTGGTCACGGAAGGCCGCTGTGGCTCAGCTCTCAAGGTGTATAAGGTCATGGTCACGGACGGCGTGGAAGGCGATCGCATACTGGTCTCCGAGACGGTCCTCTCAGAACCTGTCGCCGAGCTCATCGAGGTGGGCGCCAAGCATTCCGGTCAGACGATCGTCTCCCGCTCGCGTCCCCCGGCGCAGGCTCAGCCCACATCGGGCAGGAAGATCACGGTGGTGTCGACGGCCTACGCCCCGAACGAGGATGGCGTGGGCACGCGTACCGCCACGGGGGCCAGGGCAGGCTATGGGATCGTGGCCGTCGACCCCAGGGTCATACCTCTCGGCACGCGACTCTACATCCCGGGATACGGCTATGGTGTGGCGGCCGACACCGGAGGCGCTATCAAGGGGAACAGGATAGACCTGTGCTTCGACACCTGCGCCGAATGCATCGCATGGGGTCGCCGGACGGTGACCATCACCATCCTCGATTGAGGGCCCCGTGACCTACTCCAGGCTCGCTTCCCCGAAAGCGACCATAGAGGTCTTGGACGCTCATGGCCTGCACCTGCGCAAGTCCCTCGGGCAGCATTTCCTGGTCGACGACAACATCGTGGGTCGGATACTGGAGTCTGCTGCCCTCACAGGCGATGAGACCGTGGTCGAGGTGGGTCCGGGGATAGGCACCCTCACATTAGCGCTCTGCAGACATGCGAGAGCCGTGGTGGCGGTGGAGCAAGACTCCCGCATGCTCCCGGTCCTGGAGGAGACGACCGCCGGGTGCGAGAACCTCACTCTGCTGCAAGCCGATGCACTCAAGGTGGACGAATCCTCTCTCAGCGCTCCCTCGGGTCCGCCCGTCGCACTCGTGTCGAACCTGCCTTACAACGTCGCAGCCACGGTCCTGCTCCGCTTCTTCTCGCAGATGACCTCCATCGACCGTGCGACAGTCATGGTGCAAGCCGAGGTCGCAGACCGGATACTCGCCTCGCCCGGAGGGAAGGACTACGGGGCATACACGGTCAAACTCGCGCTTCACGCTGAGGTCGTGGACAGGTTCCCCGTCTCTGCTGCGTGCTTCCTCCCTCCGCCGCGTGTGGACTCCGCGGTCGTCACCCTGAGAAGACGGGCCGATGTCATAGCCGCGCGTAACATAGAGGCAGCGGCTTCGATGGCCGATGCCGCTTTCGCTCACAGGCGCAAGACGGTACGCAACTCCATGCGCATCGTGTTGGATGTCTCCGATGAGCGGATCGATGCGGTACTGGAGGAAGCGGAGGTGGACCCGGGGTGTCGTGCGGAGGATCTGGATGTCCCCACTTACCTCCGTTTGGGTTCTTCTGCCTTGAAATACGGCA
>CAYWAF010000095.1:0-5778 GCA_964456355.1 uncultured Eubacteriales bacterium
GCTCGCCAGCGCCGGGATAGGACGGCTGCCGGTGGTCGAGGACGGCAGCCTCCTCGGGATAGTCACGCGCAAGGACCTCCTTCTGGCCGAGTACGGGGACGCATACATCGACAGGAGAGCACCACGCTCGCGACAGGTGCCCAGCCAACGCTTCCTTGCCGCTTTCGAGTCCCTTCTTCCGGAGGAGGCCAAAGAGGCCCTCAGGCGCCTGGGAGAGCTGGCCGAGGAGCGCGGCCTCCGTGCACACGTGGTCGGCGGTTTCGTCCGGGACATGCTGCTCGGACGCGAGAACCTGGACATGGACGTGGTGGTTGAAGGTGATGGTGTCGAGTTCGCGCAGGCAGCCGCGGAGGTGTTCGGCGCCCGCGTGGAGATACACAGGCGTTACGGCACCGCCGTCCTCGTCCTCTCCAAGGACCTCCACGTGGACATAACCAGCGCCCGCACCGAGTACTACACGCGTCCCGGCGCCTTGCCCACGGTCGAGCGCTCCAGTCTCCGTCAGGACCTGTTCCGGCGCGATTTCTCGATCAACGCCATGGCCGCTTGCATAAACCCCGACTCTTTCGGTGCGATAGCCGACCCCTTCGGCGGGCTGCGCGACCTGGAGAAGGGGAGACTGCGTGTCTTGCACTCACTATCCTTCGTCGAAGACCCCACGAGGGTGCTAAGGGCCGCCCGCTTCGAGAAGAAGTACGGCTTCCCGATGGACTCCTCCTCCGAGGAACTCGCCCGTCGCGCAGTCGAGATGCAACTTCTGGAGGAGGTGTCCGGTGCGCGTCTGCGTGAGGAGATGCTCGACATCATCGACGAGGAGGCTCCGGCCAAGATACTGAAGCGCCTGCAGGACCTCGGTGCCCTTCCCATCCTCCTCTACATGGATGCTCCTGCCGCTTCCGTCATCGAAGCGCTCGCGAAGACCGAGAAGGGCTACAGGCGTCTGGAGTCCCACTTCGAGCGGAAACCGAGACGGCGGGTGACGCTCGTCGCCTCCCTGGCGCACGGCGCCGACCTGCGTCAGGCGGAGAAATGGCTCAAGCACCTGAAGTTCGGCCGCGAGTACGGAGAGCCGGTGAAGGCAGTGGCCGAGAAAGCCCCGGTAGCGCTCAAGCGCTTGGCCGACAAGAGGAAGATGCGGGACAGCCGTCTTTTCCATGTGTGCGACCCTTTGCCCGACCCGACGTTGATCTACGTATGGTCCGTGGGCGACAAGACGGTCCGCAAAAGGGTCGAACGGTTCGTGGATGTCCTCTCGGACATAGAGCCCGCCGTCACGGGGGAGGACCTCATCGCGATGGGACTGGCTCCCGGGCCGGAGTTCTCGGCTATACTGTCGCAGGCACGCGACGACCGTCTGGACGGTAAGGCGGTCGGCAGGGAGGCGGAGATGGCCAATCTCGAGCGCATCGTCAAACGCCTCCGGCGGGCCTCGAAGAAGAAGACCCGGCCTTCGCGCCACCCCCGGCAGGAGAGTGAGTAGTTGCAGCAGTTCCTCAGTCTGGCCTTCAGTTTCGCGATAGTCTTCCCGGCGATCGTCCTCCACGAGGTGGCACACGGTTATGCCGCGTATATGTTGGGTGACGACACCGCCAAGAGAGCCGGCCGTCTGTCGCTGAATCCCATGGTGCACATAGACATATGGGGGACCATCCTCCTACCTCTGATGCTCCTGCTCACCACGCACATGGCCATCGGCTGGGCCAAGCCCGTGCCGATAAACCCCTGGAACTTCAAGGACCGCAAGACGGGCATGCTGATCACGGGGATAGCCGGACCGGCCACCAACCTGGCTCTGGCCGCGTTCGCCGGGTTGGTGTCCAGGGTGATACCCGCAGGGTCCTCCAGTTACATCCTCGGCGTGTTCTCGAGCTTCTACGACATCCTCATCTACTTCGCCTACGTGAACCTGCTCCTGCTCTTCTTCAACCTCATACCGATACCGCCGCTCGACGGCAGTCGTGTGGTGCAGCGTCTGCTGAGCGGTAAGGCCGCGGCCTGGTACGACTCTCTGGAGCGCTACGGCTTCATCATCATCTTCGGGATATTCTTCGTGGCGCCCCAGGTCTTCAACGTGTATCTCGCCGTGACGGTGATGCCGCTGTTCCGGATCATCACCGGGATAGCGCTGGTGTGACCGGCAAGGCCGCTCGCTGCGGTATCATACGACCGTCCCTGAACGCTCGATAGACAAGGCTGGAGATGTCGAAGAAAAGGATCCTGACGGGTTACCGGCCCACCGGACGACTGACGCTCGGGCACTGGTTCGGCAACCTCATGAGCATGCGGGAGTTGCAAGAGGAGTACGAGGCCTTCTACTTCGTGGCCGACTGGCACGCATTGACCTCCGACTGGCAGGACACCTCCGGCATCCGGCACTACACGGAGGAGATGGTCCTGGACTGGATCGCTGCGGGGATCGATCCGGAGAAAGCCACGATCTACCGCCAGGCCGACGTTCCCGAGGTCGCGGAGCTGACCCTGTATCTGACGATGGTCACCCCGATGTCGTGGCTGGAGCGCGTGCCTTCCTACAAGGAGCAGCGCGAGCAGATAACCGACAAGGACCTGGGCAACGTGGGCTTCTTCCTCTACCCGCTCCTGCAGGCGGCAGACATCACCATCGTCAACGGCGACATCGTGCCGGTCGGGGAGGACCAGTTGCCGCACCTCGAACTCACGCGCGAGGTCGTGCGCCGGTTCAACAACCAGTACGGCGACCTGCTGCACGAGCCTGACGCCAAGATCGCCAAGGAAGGCGCGAGGGTGCCGGGTACCGACGGCCGCAAGATGAGCAAGTCCTACGGCAACGCCATCTACCTGTCCGAGACGCCCGAGGAGACCACCGCGAAGGTGATGAGCATGATCACCGACCCGGCTCGCAAGCGCAAGGACGACCCGGGTGACCCCGGCATCTGTCCGTTGCACCAGATACACAAGTTGGTCGCTGCTCCGGGAGAGATAGCCGCATGGGACAGGTGCTGTCGCGAGGCCGAGTGCGGCTGCGTCTCTCACAAGAAGAAGATGGCGGAAGACCTCAACGCGTATCTCGCGGAGTTCCGCGAGAAACGGGCCGCACTGGCTGCTCGGCCGGGTGCTGCATGGGAGATACTCGCCGAGGGTGCTGCAAAGGTGCGTCCCACGGTCGAGGAGATCATGGGTGCCGTGCGCGAGGCGCTCCACATAGACGCTGGGTAGGCGAGTGACTTACAGGGTCAAGACACAAGCGTTCGAAGGTCCTTTCGACCTCCTTTTGCACTTGGTCTCCAAGCAGAAGATAGACGTCAACGCCATCTCCGTCATCGAGATAACCGACCAATACCTCGAACACGTCGAGCGCATGCAGGAACTCGACCTGGACGTGGCGAGTGATTTCCTGCTCGTGGCGGCGACGCTTTTGGAGATCAAGGCTGCCAGTCTCCTACCGCAACCCGTCGAGTACGTCGGCGACGAACTCGACGACCTCTCTCCGGAGGAGGCTCGCGAGCTGCTCGTGGAGCGCCTTCTCACCTACAAGCAGTTCAAGAACATCGCAGCCGAGCTCAACGCCCGCATGGAGGCGGAAGCGAGGATGCATCCCAGGCAGGCAGGGCTGGAGGAGCGCTTCTTGAAACTCATGCCGGACTTCCTGGAGGGAGTGACGCTCCACGGACTGGCCGTCATCTGTGCCGACCTCCTCCATCGCCGCGAGGTCTTCTTGTTGCAGGCCGAGCACGTCGCTGCCCGCCCCATCTCACTCGAACTGCATGCCGAGAGCGTCTTCCGGCGGCTTTCCCGCAAGCGCAAGATGACCTTCCGCGAACTTTTGGGAGACGACCCCACCCCGGAGATGGTGGTGGTCACCCTTCTTGCGATACTCGAGTTGTACAAACGGGGCACGGCGGACATACGACAGGAGTCGGCCTTCGATGATATCGTGCTGACCATCATCGAACGCGAAGACGGGTCCGATGAAGGGCCGGAGGACGGAGAGCAGCTTGACTGAACCGCAGCAGAGCATCAAAGGGGTCACCGAGGCCTTACTGTTCGTCTCCGACGAGCCGATCTCCGTGGCTCGCATCGCTCGCATCTTAGAGATCTCCGAGTCGGAGGCGAAGAAGACCCTCGAAGGGCTCGCCGAGGAATATCGCGAGCAGGAACGAGGCTTCCAGCTGCGCGAGGTCGCAGGCGGTTGGCGCCTCTACACGCACCCCGCCTACCACGAGAAGATCGAGGCCTACGTCCTGTCCTGGGACACCCGGCGGCTGTCCCAGGCGGCCCTGGAGGCACTCGCCGTCATCGCCTATCACCAGCCGGTCACACGTCAGGGCGTCAACGCCGTACGCGGCGTGAACTCGGAAGGTGTCATATCCTCGCTCGTGGACAAGGGGCTCGTCCGCGAGGTGGGACGCGACAAGAACCAGGGCAACGCCATCCTCTACGGCACCACCCGCACCTTCCTGGAGAAGTTCGGGCTCAAGGACATAGACGAGTTGCCTCCCTTGGAGGAGTTCGCTCCCGATCCGCAGACCGAACGCGCGATACGGGAGCGCCTCAACGCTCTCGACGGCTCGGACCTCGCCGAGGAGATCGAGGCCACAGACGGCGATACCTTCGACGACGAACCCCCAGACAGCGAGATCTTCGACGACGAGTCCGCAGACGCCGATGCCACAGACGACGAGTCCGCAGACGATTCGTGACCTTGCGGGGAGAGGGGACCGTCTGATGGGAGAGAGCGTGTCCGCCGGGCGCCTCGTCCCCATGCGCCTGCAGAAGTTCCTCGCGCGCGCCGGTGTGGCCTCACGCAGGGGCTCGGAGGACCTCATGACGGCAGGCCGCGTTCGCGTGAACGGCGAGGTGGTCACCGAATTGGGCGCGAAGGTGGACCCGGCCTCTGACACGTTGACCGTGGACGGCAAGGAGGTACGCCTCTCCGACAGCCCGACCTACCTCCTTCTCAACAAGCCTGCCGGTCGTCTCACCACCATGGACGATCCTCAAGGGCGTCCCACCGTGGCCGAGCTCATGCCGAACGACGTCCCGGGGCTGTTCCCTGTCGGACGGCTGGACATGGACACCACCGGCGCTCTGCTCCTCACAACCGACGGAGAGTTGGCACATCGCCTCATGCATCCGTCCTTCCACGTCTCGAAGACCTACATGGTCGAGGTCGAAGGCGCGCTGAGCGAGTCCGAGGCAGACCTCCTGCGCAAAGGCATAGTGCTCGATGACGGTCCCACCAAGCCCGCCGAGGTCGAGGTCCTGGAGGTCGCTTCGGGACGCTCCCGGATCAGGATCGTGATATCCGAAGGTCGCAAACGGCAGGTCAAGCGTATGTTCGATGCCATAGGTCATCCGGTCCTCACCCTTCACAGGGCCGCTTTCGGACCGGTAGAGATAGGAGACCTTCCGACGGGGGAGGTACGCCCTCTCAATGAGGACGAGATATCAGCCCTGCACGAAGAAGCGGGCGATAAGGAGGGGTAAGCATGGGTCTTGTCGTCATCACGGGTGGTGCGAGGAGCGGCAAGTCATCGGTGGCCGAGGAAATGGCCATGCGTTGTACCCACGACATCACCGTCGTGGTCTTCGGGGATGGCGAGAGTGACAGCGAGATGGCCTCCCGCATCGCGCGTCATCAGGACGACCGTCCGGAGGAGTGGAAGGTGGTCGAGGCACGCGACAGCGTGGAGTGGACCGAGCGAATAGGTGACGGCGTCATCGTCCTCGACTGTCTCGGGACCCTTCTGGGCATGGTGATGCTCGAAGTCCTGGTCGAGCAGTACGGCACGGCGTCCT
>CAYWAF010000096.1:0-1391 GCA_964456355.1 uncultured Eubacteriales bacterium
GCTTCCACTCCTCCGATGCCCGGCATCCTGAGATCGAGCAGGATGACGTCGGGAGCAGACCCTTTGGCGAACTCGATCGCGCTCTCTCCGTCCTCCGCCTCACCGATGACCTCTATGTCGTCTTCTGCGCTCAAAAGAGTGCGCAGAGCCATCCGCACCAACTCGTGGTCGTCGACGATGAGGACTCTGATGGGCTCGGACATATCCACCCCTCACACAGGAAGTCTCACGTAGATGGTAGTGCCTCTACCCTCTTCGGTCACGACATCGAGTCGGCCACGCTCTCTTTGCACCCTCTCCTCGATGCTCCGAAGGCCGAAACTCAACCCGTCCCGCGACCTGCTCTCGGCCTCCTTGCGCTCGAAGCCCTTGCCGTTGTCGGATATCTTGAGCGAGACGTCGTCTTCCGCATAGACCAGGCGCACCTCGAACCTTGTGGCCTCGGCGTGCTTGACGACGTTGCTGACGGCCTCCTTGGCCACCTGGTAGAGACAGGCCTCAGCCGTCGGAGTCAGTATGCGCTCCTCGCCCTCCACGATGATGCGACCCTCCACGCCGGTGCCTGCGGTGATCTCGTGCACCCAGTACTCGATGGCACCCTTGAGGCCGAGCTCCTGCAGCTTCACCGGACGCAGGTCGTAGATGAACCGCCGCAGCTCGCTGCGGCTGAGGTCCACCATCTCCTGCAGCTCCTCCAGTCTCTTCTCGACGCCCCTCGGGTCGCGGGATATCTCCTTGCGGCAGACCTCCAGACCCAACGCGACGCTGAACAACGACTGGGATATGCCGTCATGCATCTCTCGCGCTATGCGGTCACGCTCGGAGGCGAGCAAGACGTACTTGGTCTGCTCGGCCAACCTCGCGTTCTCGATAGCCGTGGCTGCGAAAGCACCCAGGATGGCGAGGAAGTCCACCTGCTCGGCAGAGAATCTGTGCTCGCGGGAGTTGATTGCGGCAAGCAGCCCGATGGGCATGTCGCGAATGGTTATCGGCACGCACAAAAGCCACGCGTCGTTGTCCTGGCTCAGGTTCAGGTACGTCCCGCTGCCCCGGAAGATGGCGGCCGAGACGGCCTCCAACTCCTCCCCCCACCAGTCCTCGGGATGCTCGTCGCGGCTGCCTTTCACGACCGTGCTGTCACGGTCGAGGGTAGCGGTGTACTCGTGCGTGAGGATGAGCAGCGCTTTCTCCGTGTTGGTTATCTGCTTGGCGCGGTCGACGATCGTCTCGAGCACCTCGTCGACGGAGACGGTCGAGGAGACCGCAGCGGCCACGTCGTTGAGAGCGACGATGAGGTCTTTCTGCTTGCGTCTGGAAGCAGCTCCGGAGAACCGCTCGAAGAAACAGTGTATGGCGCTACCCAGAGAACGGCCCTTTATCGCAGGCTTCAG